>CAXNKP010000043.1:0-10277 GCA_964202815.1 Stagnihabitans sp.
TCCAACTCGGCCTGAAAATCCACATAATGCGGCAGTTTGATATGCTCCAAAAAGCCGGTGGCTTGGATATTGTCGGCGTGCATCAAAACGAATTCCTCATCTTGTGCCGGCGCTCCGGTGTTATCCTCGCCCAACTCTTTCCAGCGCAAAGCGCGGTCAACCAAGGACATGGCAATCGCCTTGCGTTCGGTCTGCCCAAAGACCAAGCCGTAGCCACGGGTGAATTGTGGCGGTTCGGTTTTTGATCCCTTGAATTGGTTGACCGTTTCGCATTCGGTCAACTCGACCTCGCCAATCTCGACCGAAAAGCCCAGTTCGGGGATGTCCATTTCAACCGCCACCGTGCCGATGCGCAATTCGCCGACAAAGGCATGGGTGCGGCCATAGCCGCGTTGGGTGGAATAGGCCATTGACAGGATAAACCCCTCATCCCCCCGCGTGATCGCTTGCAGGCGCAGCGGGCGGGTGGTGGGCAGTTCCATGGGTTCACGCGTCAGATCAGGCGGGGTATCATTGCCCTCAGCCTCGGTCTGGATCAAGCCGTCGCGGTTGAGCATCGCGGTGACATGCGGCACAGCGTCAAGGCTGGCGGGGGCGGTGGGGGCAGCGGGCACCTCGCCCTCGGCCGCCAGTTTGAAATCCAAAAGGCGGTGGGTGTAATCAAAGGTTGGGCCCAAAATCTGCCCGCCCGGCAGGTCTTTGAACGTCGCCGAAATGCGGCGGCACATGGCCATTTGCGCGGTTTCCACGGGGGTTGATGCCCCCAAGCGCGGCAAGGTCGTGCGATAGGCGCGAATCAGAAAGATCGCCTCAATCAGATCGCCGCGCGCTTGCTTTATGGCAAGGGCTGCAAGGTCTGGATCGTAAAGCGAACCTTCGGCCATCACGCGGTTGACGGCCAAGGCCAGTTGCTCGCGGATCTGCGCCACCGATAGTTCGACCACCGATGTGTCGCCGCGCCGCTCTTCGGCCAGCCACGCATGGGCCGCATCAATCGCCTTTTCGCCCCCTTTTACGGCAACATACATCAGACAGCCTCCACAATCGTGCTGCGCGGCAGGCCAGCCACTTGGCCGCCGCAGGTGAGGTAGGTATCAAAGCCCTGCGGAAACAGGGCGCGGTTGGCGCGGAAGGTGGCGGTGTCGGGCAGACTAAGGTGCGCCACGGTGGCAATCCCCGGCCCAGTAAGGCGCGGGCCTTGGTTGGTAAGCGCGGGCACTTCCACGATCAGAGTAGCCCCGCGGTCGGGGTAATCGGGCAGGCCAATGGCAAAGCGGTCCACCGGCATTAGATCCGCCCAAGTGCCAAGGGCAAACTGCGCCTCATGCACCGCAACCAAGGGCGCGCCGGTGTGAAACCTCACCCAATCGCGCACGACGGGCAGGTCGCAAGATGCGCCCAGATATAGCGGCGTGGTCCCATCGCACAGCGTCAGAATCAAAACGCCAGCCGCCACCGAAAGCGGAGCGGGCGGGGCTGCGCCCTCGATCGGCCATAGCGTGCCGGGGCGGGCCATGGCCTCAAGTGCTGCGCGAAAAGCGCGGGCGGATTGGCGGGGCGCGTCGGTAAAGCCGCCCAGTAAAGCGTCAGGGGTCATTTATCTTCTCCACGCACAAGGGTGAAAAATTCAACCTTGGTGGCCGCAGCCTTTGTGGCGCGCAGGCTACGGGCCTGAGTTTCTGTGGTGCGCAGGGGTGCAAGGATTCGGGTTTCAACGGCTTTCGCCTCAGCCGTTTGCATCAGGGCATCCACCACGGCGGCGCGCAGGGCGTGGGCCTTGTCTCGGCCCTGCACATGGGCGTGGCCCACCGCGCCATCGGCCAGACGCACCGAGCAGCGCGTCACAGTCATCTCGCCCAAGTTGAAGGGATGGCCCGTGCCCCCCACCCGCCCGCGCACCATCACCGCCCCCACTTCGGGGCCGCGCAGCACGGCGTGATCGGGCAAATCGGGCATAAAGGCAGCCAAGTGTGCGGGCGCGGTGCGGGCCAAAAGGCCCATCCATGCCTTGCGGGCGGCAGTATCGATGGAAAGCGCGTTCATATGAGATCCGACATCTTGAGAAGTTGTCCAGTATACTATACAACTAGACAAGTCTTACCCGCCCCTTTTCTGAAACGCCAGTGAAGATTGTGTAACAAATGCCCCGCACGCCGATTTGGTCCTCTATCGCCGCTGCCCTCAAGGAAGAGATCGCCGCCGGCACCTATGCCCAAGGCACCAAACTGCCGACCGAGGCGCAGTTGGCGCTGCGCTTTGGCGTCAACCGCCATACGGTGCGGCGCGCGCTTGGGGCCTTGGCCGAGGCGGGTCTGGTGCAGCCACGGCGGGGCGCGGGGGTCTTTGTCACATCTGTGCCGACCGATTATCCGCTGGGGCGGCGGGTGCGGTTTCACCAAAACGTGCTGGCCAATGGTCGCACTCCTTCACGGCGCATGCTGCGCACTGAAACCCGCCCCGCCAGTGCGGACGAGGCCGAGGCGCTGGCCCTGCCCCCGTCCAGCTTGGTGCATTTGATCGAAGGCATATCTTTGGCCGATGGCGTGCCCATCGGACTGTTTCGATCGGTTCTGCCCGCAGAACGGTTTCCCAATTTCCCCAAAGACATGACGCGATTGGGGTCGATCACCGCTGCCTTGGCCGATGCAGGCGTGGCCGATTACACACGCGCTTTGACACGGCTCACGGCCAAGCTGGCCAATGGGGTGCAGGCAGGCCATTTGCGCCTTCCCCAAGGCGCGCCCCTGTTGCGGTCAGTCACCATCAATGTCGATGCCGAGGGCCGGCCGGTGGAATTCGGCACCTCATGGTTTTCGGGCGACCGCGTCCCGTTAACCGTGGTTCCAGAATAACTGTCACGTTTTTGTTGCGCAAATCAGCTACATTAGTTGAATCATTTATGGTGGATGGTGTGATGTCAGCCTTTCTTCCCCCCCTGCGCTTGACCGGCGCGCAAATTTTGCGCGATGGCGAGATGCAAGCGCGCTCTGTCAGCTTGGCCGACGGGCGACTGACCCGTGCTGCCCTGCCAGAGGTCGACCTGCGGGGCTTTTTGATCATGCCGGGCATCATCGACCTTCATGGCGACGGCTTTGAACACCATATGTATCCTCGCCCAACCGCACCTTTTCCGCTGGCCGCAGGTCTGGCATCTTTCGATCGAGAGGCGTCCAGCCACGGTGTGACCACCGCCTACCTTGCCCAAAGCTGGAGCTGGGAGGGCGCACAACGCGGACCAGATCATTGCGAAACCGTCTTGGCCGCCGTGCAGGCCTACCGCCCCCAGATGATGACTGATCTTCGCGTGCAAATCCGCGCGGAAACCCATTTGGTCGGCGAAACCCAGCGTTTGATCGACACTGTCAAACGGTTTGGCGTGGGCTATGTGGTTTTTAACGATCATCTGGAAGAAGGCTTCCAAATGTCGCGGCTTGCCCCGACGCAATTTGACCATTGGGCGCGGCGCTGTGGCAAGACCCCAGAGGAATTGGCCGAAGCCATTCAGGTTGCACTGGATTCCAAGGCCGAAGTTGCCCGCAGCCTGTGCCGCTTGGCCGAGGCCTTTGACGCCATGGGCGTGGTCTACGGCAGCCACGACGACCCCGATGGCGAAACCCGCGAAAAGTTCCGCATGATTGGCGCCACGGTGGCCGAATTTCCGCTCACCCACCGCGCCGCAGCCGCCGCCCATGCGATGTTCAGCCCCGTGATTATGGGGGCGCCCAATGTGGTGCGCGGACAAAGTCAGGCGGGCAATGCCTCGGCCACAGATTTGGTGGCGGCGGGGCTTTGCGATGCTTTGGTATCGGATTACCACGTTCCAGCCCTGCCTTTGGCCATCTGGGCGCTGGTGGATCGCGGGGTTCTCAGCCTGCCTAAGGCTTGGGCGCTGGTGTCTTGCAACCCTGCCGAGATCTTGCGCATGACTGACCGGGGCCGATTGGAACCCGGCAGCCGCGCCGATCTGGTGGTGATTGACGCCGAAAGCCGCAAGATTGAGGCCACCATCTGCAACGGCTGCCTGACCTATCTGTCCGGCGAGGCCGCGCGCCGCTTTATGGCGCAGCCGCGCGTGATCTCGGCCCTGAACGACGGCGAGCAAATCGCGGCGGAATAGGGCCAGATTTAACGCGGCGTGGTTGACACTTGGCCAAGGCTGGCCAATTTAGCCCCATGACGCATCGTTTCACATTCCGCCCCGGTCTGCCGGTGGACGCCTCTCTCATCCGCGCATTCGTGCGCGCTATCTTTGCCAAATGGGTGCCGGTGATGGGCCGCGAACCGCTGCCCATGACGGCGGACTATGATCTGGCACTGCAAGCCCATGGCTTTGAGTTGGCCTATTTGGACGATGAACTGGCGGGCGTGCTGGAAACCGTCACGCAGGCAGATCACCTCTGGGTGGAAACCGTGGCGGTAAGGTCCGACCTGCAGGGCCATGGGCTTGGCCAGATTTTGATGTCCCGCGCAGCAGACGAGGCCCGCAACAAGGGTTTGCCAGAACTGCGCCTTTTGACCAATGCGGCGCTGAAAAGCAATTTGCAGTTTTATGCCGCCAATGGCTTTGTGCAAGACAAAACCGAACCCTTTCGGGGCGGCTTTGTGGTGTGGTTCAGCAAGAAAGTTTAGCTTTCGTACTTTTCCAAGAACGCCTCAGCCGGCATGGCGCGGAAATCTGGCAGGGCTTGGCGCAGGCGATCATGGCTCCAATCCCACCAAGCTAGCGCCTGCATCCGCTCGGCCACGGCGGGGGTGAAACGCGCGCGCAGGGGCGTGGCGGGGACACCTGCCACGATCATGAATGGGGCGACATCCTTGGTCACCACCGCGCCCGAGGCAACAATGGCCCCCGCCCCAATCGTCACATCCGGCTTGATGATCGCCCCATGCCCGATCCAAGTGTCAGGCCCAATCACTGTGCGGCGAGCTTTGCGGCGGGCGAAGAACTCTTGATCGTCAGGCGCATCATCCCAGTAAAGCTCTGATCGGTATAGGAAATGATGCAACGAGGCATTGCCATAGGGATGATCGGTCGGGCCAATCCGCGTCATCGCGGCGATGTTACAGAACTTGCCGACCGTTGTGTTGGCAATATCGGACTGCCGGTCGCAATAGGCATAATCCTCGAAAGTGGAATGCAAGATGCGACTGCCCTCACCCACTTCGCAATAGGCGCCAAAATTTGTATCGACCAAGTGGCAGCCCGCGTGAATCAGCGGTTTGGTCGCAGAGAGTTTCGGCATTATTCGCCCTTTATCAACTTGCGGCGCAGCCAGCCCGAGAGGCTGTCCATCATCATCACCATAAGCACGATCAGCACCATGTAATAGGCCACTTCTTCCCAGTCTTTCTGGGTTGTGATGGCTTGGGTCAGCAGCAGGCCAATCCCCCCCCCCACGATCGCCCCGATGACCGTGGCGCTGCGGGTGTTGGATTCTAGATAATATAGAACCTGCGCCAGCAGAACCGGCATGATCTGGGGAATAACGCCGAAACGGGCCCGTTGCAGGGCGTTGGCCCCAGTAGAGGCCACGCCTTCGACCTGCTTTTCATCAATATTCTCTAAAGCTTCCGAGAACATCTTGCCAAAGCTGCCGGTGTCGGTGATGGCAATGGCAATGGCCCCTGTCATCGGGCCCGGCCCGAAGGCCCGGCTGAGGATGATGGTCCAGATCAGGCCGTCCACGCCGCGCACGAAGTCGAACACCCGCCGCACGGCCCCGCGGAAAATGCCTAGCGGCATGAAGTTGCGTGCCGCCAGAAAGCCCAGCGGCAGGGCAATCAGCGCCGCCGTCATAGTGCCAAGAAAAGCCATGAGGATCGTCTCAAAAATGGCCCACATCACATCGCCGTGCCGCCACACTTTGTTCGTCCAAAACTCAGAAACCATGGAGGCGAAGTTGCTCCGCTCTGGGGTGATGCGCTCGTGCGTTGTGGCAAGGGCCACCAAATCGCCAAAGCTTTTGTTAAAGAACGGGCTGTCGATGGTAAAGAACCACAACTCCCATCCCGCCTCATATTTGAAGGTTTCCACCTTGGAGCGTGAATAGCTGAACCGCCCAGCATCCGTGGTGACCGAGACCTTGTTTTCCGCCACACTGATCCAGTCGGGGATCGGTTCAGGGGCGGTCAGCACCGGTTTGCCATTGACAGGCTTTATGTCGATCGTGCCATAGCCCGGCACGATCATCCGCGCCCCGGCGGCGTCATAGGTCACGGAGTGGCCGGTACCCAGATCAATTTTGGTCACGCCGTCTTTGGTAACGATCCAGTTGGGGATCAGATGGGCCGGATAGGTGCCCTTGCCCTCGCCCTCGATCGCGACTGTCAACTCGCCCGAGCGGTTGTCGCGCGTGACATGGGTCTTGTGCGACCAGAAGTCGGACAAAAGGATGGCCGCGTTGTCAAACCGCGCGCGCTGCGCAAGGCTGGCCAGATCAAAGCTGATCGCAGCGTAAAGCAGATAGCCCAAGATGACGACGGGGATGGCCATGGCCACGCGGCGTTTGCGCGCGAAGCTTGCCGTCACCAGTTGCACAAGGCTTGGCGGCAGGCTGGGGGAAAGGCTACTTGCAGTCACGGCTCAGACCCCCTTGACCAGTTTGTTGCGGTAATGGTCCGACAGTTGGTCGATCACAACGATCGCCGCGAAAAGCAGCAGGAAGATCGCCACGACCTGATCATACCGCCCCTGCCCCCATTGCATAGCCAATTTCAGATCGTGGCCAATGCCACCTTCGCCGACAAAGCCCAGAATGGCCGAGGCCCGCACATTGATTTCAAAGCGTAAAAGCGCATAAGACAGCCAGTTGGGCGCCACTTGCGGAATGACCCCCAGCCACATGCGCTGCGACCAGTTCGCCCCAACCGAGGCCAGACCCTCGACCGGCTTCAAATCGGCATTTTCGGCCACCTCGGAAAACTGCTTGCCCAACGCACCGCCGGTGTGCAGCGCAATGGCAACCACAGCCGCGACGGGGCCGCCGCCCAAAATGAAGATCAGCACCAGCGCAACAACGATCTCGGGGATGGCGCGCAGGGCATCCATGCTGCGGCGAAACATCGGAATAAGTCGGGGCCAGCGCGCCATACCGCGGGTGGCAAGCAGCGCCAGCGACATGGCCATCAATGCACCGATAAGGGTGGACACGGCCGCAATGTTGAGCGTTTCGATCAGCGCGGGCACATGCTCCCAAATCAGGTGCGGGATCAGCGCGCGCTTAGCCCAAGCCTCGGTCAGCACTTCGGCGGGAAAATCGAACAGTTGCGGCACACCATTCAAGAACCCGCCCGCATTGCGCGTCTCGGACGTCATCCAGCCCGAGGCCATCAGCGCCACAAACATCACCATAAGGATGCCGCCATACATACGCTTGCGGCGGACCATCTCCAGATAGGACTGCTGATGGCTGGACAGGTTCGGACCCTGTCCTGGCTGTGCCCCATTGGTGATGCTGGCCATGTTATCCTCAGAAAATGAAATTGCCGGGCCACCCTTGAGGGCAGCCCGGCGGAGGGTGACGAAACCTTACATGCCTTCTTGCAGCTTGCGCGCGGCGATCACGCCTTCAAAGTCGGCATGGGAGACGGGGATGAAGTCCTTGGCGTCGCCTGCGGCCAGAGCATAGGCGCAGACCTTATCGTTTTCCCACATATCAGCGACGAGGGCTGTCACCTTGTCTTTGACGTCAGTCGGCAGCGAGGCGCGCACGACATAGGGGCCGTTCGGGATCAGCTTGGAGCGCCAGATTTCAACCAGATCGTTCATGTCAACCAAACCAGAATCAGAGGCCTTGCGGAATGCGCCATTAGTATAGCCATCTTCCCAGTTGCCCAGACCGTCAGCCCACGACACGCCCGATGCAAAGTCGCCGTTGTTCACGCCAACGATGGTCTGCTCATGGCCGCCCGACATTTTCACTTCGGAGAAGTAGTCTTCCAGTGTGCCATAGGTCGCGGTCAACTCGGCGGCCGGCACCAGATAACCCGAGGTCGAGTTCGGATCGGCGAAAGCAAAAGTCTTGCCTTTGGCGGTTTCGATCGAGGTGATGCCGCTGTCCTTGCGCGCAAAACCGATCGAATAGTAACCGGTCGAGCCATCGACGTTCTGCGTGGTCAACTTGACGTCCACGGCGGCGGGGTCGGTCAGATAGATCTTGGCATAGGCCGAGGCACCCAGACCCGCGAAGTCGATGGTGCCGCCCAGAAGACCCTGGATCACGCCATCATAGTCAGCGGGCGTGAAGATCTTGACCGGAACACCCAGCGCTTCCTCGACCTTGACGCGAAAGCACTCGTTCGAAGTCAGGCGGTCTTGCGCGTTCTCGCCGCCCAAAATGCCGATGTTGAATTCTTTGATCGCATCTTGCGCAAAAGCGGGCGATGCCAAAACAGTGGTAGCAGCCAGAACGGCGAGCAGCTTTTTCATCGTAGTCTCCATAGTTTGGCCATAAGGGCCAGGTCCATCGTTTGGCCCACAGGGCCGGGGTAAACTTAGGCCAGCAACGTGTCGGCATAGGCCGCAACGGCTGGAATCGCAGTTGAAGTGGCGCTTTCGTTAAAACTGTCGTCGGCGCCGTAAATATCGCGGGCAACGCTGGTGGTCAGCTGGTTTGGCGTGCCGTCAAAAACGATCCGCCCATCGCGCATACCGATCACGCGGTCGCAATAGCGGCGCGCGGTATCCAGCGTATGCAGGTTGGCCACAATCATGCGACCATCCTCGTCATGAATGCGGCGTAAGGTGTCCATGACGACCTGCGCGTTCATCGGATCCAGCGAAGCTATGGGTTCATCAGCCAAAATAATCTTGGGGTCTTGCATCAAGGCCCGCGCAATCGCCACACGCTGCTGCTGGCCACCCGAAAGTGCCTCTGCCCGCTTGGGGGCCTGTTCGGAAATGCCCAAACGGTCAAGGATCGACAAAGCGCGCAAAATATCAGCCTGTGGCCAAACATTGAAAACCGTGGCCAAAGTGGATCGGCGGTTCAAAATGCCGTGCAGCACGTTCGACGCCACATCCATACGCGGGACCAAGTTAAACTGCTGAAAGATCATCGCGCACTGGCTTTGCCATGCACGCCGTTCAGCACCGTCGAGCGACAAGATGTTGCGCCCCTCAAACTTGATTTCGCCGCCTGAGGCATCTGTCAGGCGATTGATCATACGCAACAGGGTGGACTTGCCCGCACCAGATCGACCAATCACGCCAACAAATGATGATTTCGCGACTGTAAAGCTCGCCTGATCAACGGCCACTTTTGCACCGAAGCGTCGTGTGACTTGTTTAACTTGAAGCACCTACAACACCTCTTGACACCAGTTTCCAGCTACGGGCCATTTATGTCGGGCGGATATCAAAAATGTGAAATTTTGGTGACGGTCAAAATGAAGAAGGGCGCAACTAAAGGTTTGGCCACACGACGCATTTGGCAACAGTATGAGCATCCAGCTTTCTGAGGCCACGCTGTGGCCAGCCCATAAAGAGCGACAGGAAACCCATTACGACAGTTGCTTTTTATGTCTTCGATAGTGGGCTAGTGCGGCGCCGGCCTGATGTCTTCTGCGCCACAGCGACAAATTCAGTATGAACCCGAGACATTCAACTATACTTCGAGTCCCGTGGAAGCCGAATTTGATGACTTGACGTCTGGGTTTGGAACGATTCAACTATGCACATTATCAGCCCTAGCTTTCTTTCCTCAGCAAACCGCATCGAGCTCGAGGCTTGCGTGCGTCGGCAGCGCGAGGACTACGGTATTGCGCGTCGCGCAAATGCCATTCTTCTGCTCGATGACGGCAAATCCTGCCAAGAGATTTCGGAGTTCCTGTATCTGGACGACGATACCATCTGCGGTTGGTATAAAACCTACCAGCAAGATGGCTGAAATGCGCTTGCGCTGGATGGCTGGAAAGGCGGTAAGTCCCCTATGACGCAGGCACAGGAGGCTGCGTTATGCGCTTTTGTCGCTCGACGGTTGAGATCACGGCCCATATCGCAACTGAGTGCGCTCTGAACTCTTCCCATTCTGGCTGCATCAAACTTCTGGCCCGACTGGGCTTTGAATACCCCAAGCCCAAGCCCCTGCCACGCGTGGCATCCGTGGAAAAACAGGCCGCTTTCATTGCATTTTACGACCGCCTGATGCGTGAGTTACCTGCAGATGAGGCCGTCTACTTCGCTGATGCGGTGCATCCAGAATACCAGACCAAGCCTGCATTTGGCTGGGTGAAGGTCGGGTCAAATCCAGCGGTTCTCAGCACGGCGGGGCGCGGCC
>CAXNKP010000044.1:0-10270 GCA_964202815.1 Stagnihabitans sp.
AATTTGTGACGAGGTGCGTTGCCCCCACGAGGATCATCCTTGTCATTGAAATAACTGACTAATGTAGGCATCTCGAAACTCCATCATGTGATGAAGCTCCAAGAATCGAAATCTTACGCGCTGTCAAACTTTAAGCGCGATTCCCCTGCGGCTGCGTATTTGATGCCTTTGATATACTTGTCGATATGGATAGTCTCGTCGGGCGCATGCAGGTTGCAACCCGGATTGGCAAAGCCCGTCAAGACGCATGGGATCCAGACATGTTTCAGAATGGCTCCCTCTGCTGACACACCATTGACGATGGGCGGCTCGCCATAAACCTCATGCGCGGCAGCGATGATGGCTTGAGCAATATCTTCCGAGGCTTCGATCTTATACGGCGGTTCGGCATGATCGAAGGTCTTGACCTCAATGCTGTCAAAGCCGTGTTTCTTCAGATGCGCCTTCAGTTTGCGGGCTGCAACTTCCGGTTGGATGTTGGGGATCAGCCGGAAATCAAGCCGCACCCGCGCCTCTTTTGGCACGATGGTCTTGGTGCCGGGGCCTGTGTAGCCTGCGATGATGCCTTTAATATTCGCGGTCGGTTCATAGGTGCGCGCGCGCAGGGCATCGGCTCCTTGGCGGCCAAGGACGAAATCTTTCACCCCAAGATCGCGCTTCAGTTCGTCAAAATCGGTACGCGCGACCTTGTCTGCCAGAAAGCCTTCATGCGCTTCGTCGGGCACATAGATGCCTTCGGCCCAATCCTCGATCAGGATCTTGCGATTGCGATCCATGATCGTGCCAAGGGCGTGCACAAGGTCCCAAACCGGATTGGCAACCAGCGGGAAGTTGAGCGAATGGACATCCTCACGTGGGCCAAGGGCGATGAGTTCGACAAAGAGCACCGATTTAAGGCCCAGCGAGACATCGGGCACATCCGCCCCAATTTCAAGCGACCTGTCGAGGCCGTGCATCGCGTCCGCTTTCAGCATGTCCTGACTGCGCGAGGCCCATTTGGCCAGATTGGGGCTGCCGATCTCGTCCTCGCCCTCGATCAAGAATTTCAGGCCGACGGGGACATGGCCGCGCATGGCCAATAAGGCCTTGGCCGCCTTGTCAAAGACCAGAACCCCGCTTTTGTTGTCTGTAGCACCACGACCATAGATCACACCGTCCAACATCGCATCACCGACCACGGGCCACCATGGATCAAGGCCTCGCTCGGTTCGGGGGGCTGCACGTCGTCATGCGAATAGCACAGGATGGTCTTTGCCAAGGCGGGAGGTCAGATGGCCTGCCAGCAAACCACGCGTCACCTGCGAGGCTGGATAGCGGCATTACCACCCCTCAGTCGCGCGCCCGATCAACTTTATGATGATGTCATAGGCCCGTGCGATATGGTGACGTTCGGTTATCAGATCCGGGTTGTAATGTTCGACCCTGCGCAGGCCGTGGGCGCAAATGTCCCAGTCGGTTGCCGCAATGGCGACCCCGAGATCGGGGCAGCGTTCAAGCACCATGGCGCTGGCAAAGACAGTCAGCGGCACCCCGCATGAGGTGAAGGGCCAATACAGGCACCAAAAGCCAACGCGGCTGCCAAATTCATAAATGCTTTCGGCGGCAAGGTTGCGTTGCCCCTCACGAACATGCGGTGCGCGCACCTTGGTCAGGGCCTTTTCCGACCGCCCGTCGCCCTCGCCGATGGACTATTCAGCCCCTTTTTTAGACTTTCAGCACGAAGTTAAGCGCCAATCCAGCGTTCCCCGGCCACCGCATCTTGGGAGGCGATGCCCAGTAGCCCGCCAGATCGCGCACGGCTCATACTTTGGCTCCGGCAAGAAGGGGGCGAGGGTCAGTCACGCAACCCCACCACCTTGCAAAAGAAGCAGCACCAATCGCCCATGTTCACATTGGGCAAGGTGCGAAGACCGAAAAATACCCCACAAGCGGGGGCCTGCAAAGTGCCCACCGTGTCGCCAAAGACATTGACCACGCTGGCGATGGGCTCCCCCTTTTTGATCAGCGTCAGGACCTTGACCCCTTCGGCCAGCAGAAAGATGCCAGAGGCGGGGGCGAGCAACGCCTCTGGCTGGCCGTGGTAGCAGGGCGCGGGATAGGCAGCCGTTCCGGGCAACATTTTATAATGATAGCAGATGTTGAGGATTGAATCGGCCAAGGCCACACCAAATTCGCGGAAGCGTTCGGGCGTTGTCGCAGACCGGCCGCCCAGCTCGACCGTGATGCCGTAAATGCCCGCCTCTTTCATCGCGGCCATCGCGCTGCCTGAGGGGTTGAATGCCGACTGTATACAGCCCCAGTCCTCGCCCATAGCTTTAGCGAGTCCAACCGAACCCGCGCGCTCGTCGACGAAGATCGCCTTGTCCAGAAAGGAATGCGACCCGCCGGAATGGATCGAAATTTCCATATCGGCCAGATCCTTCATCGCAATCCAATAGGCGTGGGCGATGGGGTCTGTAAAATAGCCACCGGGCTTGCCAGGGCAGAATACGGTTCATGTCCCAACAGAAGGTGTCCAGCGGATTGCCGCGTTCGGCGGCCGAAAAGGCCAAGGGGCGCTATGACATCGTAAAGCAGGCGCATCTCTTCGACGCAGTCCTTAGGGCCGACCAAAGCGGCCAAGGCTGCGTGCTGGCTGACGGCTGCGGTGGAAATGGCGAAGGCGTGGTTGATCTCGCACATCAAGGTGATCAGGTCTGCGGCCCAGCGATATAGCCGATCCGCCACCCCGTCATCGCATAGGCCTTGGAAAAGCCGCTCCGGGTGATGGTGCGCTCGTACATGCCCGGAAGGGACGCCACGGGCTGGACGCGGTGGTTGCCAAACACCAACTTTGCGTCGATCTCGTCAGAAATCACGATCAGGTCGTGCTTGCGCGCTTGGTCCGCAATCTTGCGCACCTCGTCGGGCGGGGTCACAGATCCGGTGGGGTTGTTGGGATTGATCAGCCCCAAAATCTTGGAGTGTGGCGTGATATGGGGTTCGATCATGGTGGCGGTCAGGGTGAAGTTGGTCTCCATCCCCATCGGGATCTTGACCACGACCGCGTCACATAATTCGGTCGCCTGCTGGTAGGGATTATAGGCCGGACAGGGCACAATCATCTCGTTGCCGGGGTCCAGCAAAGACCGGGCTATGATACACATGCCCTGCTGGCCGCCGGGTGTGACCATGATTTCATCGGCCCCATAGTCGGCGCCACCATGGTCGCGGATGTTTTGGGCAATCGCCTCGCGCAGCGGCTATATGCCCAAAGGATGCGTTTAATGGATGGCCCCATTGGCCAAGGCCTCTTGTCCGGCCTGGATGATATGGGCCGGCGTATCCAGAAGGTCGGGGTCACCGCGCCCAAGTTTGATGACCCCCTCAAGCCCATCTGTGATGTTGAGCATACGCGTGATCAGATGCGCGTCTTTCAAATTGACGCGTTTGGCCAGTCGGGGGATTGGGGGGTCATGAAATGTCCTCCCGGCTCAGGTTAAATCGTAGATTTCAGTAAATTTCGCCGTCAGGTAGCGAAGGTAGGGTTCCGGATCAAGACCGCGGCCGGTGGCACGGATCAGCAATTGCTCGCGCGTGTAGCGGCGGCCATGCTGGCAGACGCGGTCGGTCAGCCAATCGCGCAACGGCCCGTAATCGGCCCGATCAAGAGCCTCTTGGATGGATGGGTCTTCGCTGCGCGCCGTCTCGAAAAGCTGCGCTGCCATGATGTTGCCGATGGTGTAGTTGCAAAATGTTCCCAATTGACCGCCTGACCAATGCACATCCTGCAAGACACCTTGGGCATCGTTGGGAACATCCAAGCCCAGATAGTCCTTCATCGCCTTGTTCCAAGCGGCGGGCAATTGCGCCACTTCCAACGAGCCTTCCACCAAACGGCTTTCCAATTCGCAGCGCAGCATGATGTGGAAGTCATAGGTCAGCTCGTCCGCCTCGACCCGGATCAGGCTGGGCTCAGAGCGGTTTACGGCGCGGTAGAACTCCTCTTGCGTCACATCGGCCAATTGTGTCGGGAACAAGGCCTTTAGCTCGCTGTAATGGTTGCCCCAAAAGGCGCGGCTGCGGCCAACGTGGTTTTCCCATAGCCGGGACTGGGATTCATGCGCGCCAAAACTGACGCCGCCAACGGCATAAAGGCTCACGAGATCGGTGGCCAAGGGGGTGCGGGTATAGGCAGGGTCTACGCCTTGTTCATACATGGCGTGGCCTGCCTCGTGCAGGGCGCCGAACAGGGACATAGGCATGTAGGTCGGGCTGCATCTGGTCGTGATGCGCACATCGTTGCGGGTGAAGGAGATTTCGAAAGGATGCACCGTCAGGTCCAGCCGCCCACGGTCAAGATCATAGCCGATCCGCTCTGCCATCTTCAGGGCAAAGTCCATCTGCCCTGCCACAGGAAAGTCGCGGTAAAGGAACTCTGTCCGCAGCTTTTTGGCCTTGGCGATGGCGCGGACAAGGGGGATCATGCGATCGCGCAGATGGGCAAAGATACGTTGCAGGTCCTTATTGGTGACGCCTGGTTCAAACCGGTACATCAGCGCATCATAGGGGTGGTCTTGATAGCCAATGGCCGTGGCCATGTCGCGGTTGATCTTGACCATCTCAGTCAGCGTCGGGGCAAAGATCGAAAAATCCGACTTTTCCCGTGCCTCGGCCCATAATTCACGGCCCGTGGCACTTAACTCGGTCTTGCGGCGCAGAATTTCAGTGGGGATGCGTTCATGATAGTCGATGGCCTCGCCAACCTGCGCCACGATCACGCGGGGGACAGAGCCTGCGTCCATGCCTGCGGTCTCAGCCTCGGCCCCCTGCAATGCGGCCTTCGCCTCAGCAGAGCACAGAAGATCGCGCGCGGCGACTGCCAAGGTGGCTTGCTGCTTGCCCCGCGTTTCCGCGCCATGACGCGGCATCATGGTACGGGCATCCCAATACAGCACCGAGCCCGCATTCAAGAAGTCGTTGACCCGACCCATGACGTCAAGAAGCGCCGCATAGCTCATTTTTAACTCCAAGCCAGAAGCGCAGGCTTTCAACATCAACCCTGGCCAGATGATCTCATCCGACTCACTTGACTGAGCGTGCCTGATCTGCGCTCAGTATTCAATATGACTGTCGACAATATACAGCAGGCAGGGCCAGATAGATGCATGTGTCTTGCTGGATTGCTGGGCCCTTTTGCCCAGTCTGAGTAATTAGGAAGCAAGGAAACTCCAGCGATGCCCGCCTTGAAAACCAACGAATCCGCCTTGGTCGAGATGGCTGTTGCCGCGACGATCACCGAACCTGCGGTGCGCCCCGGCCAGTATATCCCGCATCCAGATGGCACGGCAGCCCTGCTGCCGGGAATGTACGGGATCACCTATAACGTACGCTGCGGCGACCGGGCCTTTGGCTGGGCGGGCGACCACGTCGAACCGGGTGTTTCTATTGATGATGAAGGCAATTCCGGCCGCCATCATGCGCTGCACTACCTCAATTGCATCGGCAATGACGCCATGGTCACATCGGGCATGGCTGCGGGAACAATGGGCGTGGTGATCGGGGAACATGCGCGCATCTTGGTGCAGTTTCCGCCCGAAGCGCAGGAGATGATGGCGCCCGGCGATGCGGTGCAGGTGATGACGCTGGGGCGCGGCCTGCAGTTGACCGACTATCCCGCGATTGAATTCAAGAAACTTAGCCCACGCCTGTTCAAAGCACTGGGCATCACCGCCTCGGGGCCGGGGCGCATTCATGTGCCTGTGGCGATGGAACTTCCCATCCGTATCATGGGATCGGGGGCAGAGCTAAACTCTGAATATGTCGATCAGGACCTGATGTCGGGTGACAGGACGCTGATGGCTGAACTGGGCATCGATCAGATGCGTCTGGGCGATCTGATCGCCATCCGCCATGCTGACCACCACTTTGGGCGGTCGTACCGCAAGGGGGCTGTGTCGATTGCGCTGTGCATCCACGGCGACAGTATCATGACAGGCCACGGCCCCGGTATCTTGACCCTTATCACCGCCCGCGACGGCTCGATCGATTTCAGCATTGATCCGGGCGCCAATATCTCCACCCTCCTCAAGTTGAAGGCGTAACGCCATGAGCATTCGCACCAATGCCGCCGACATCGTCGCCGTTTCCGTCTCGGGCCATGTCGCCAACCCGTCCTTTTCCGGCCTACCGGCCGAGCCCTACCGGCTGGCAGCCGACGGGACGCCCTTTTTGTGGCCGACCTTTGGCGGCATCGTTTATAATGTCACGGTGGGTGACAGCGCCTATGGCTGGGCGGGGGACTGTATCCATCCGTCCGTTTCGATCGCGCATGCGAACGAAAACAAGAACCGTGGGCTGAACATTTTCGCCTGTGTCGGCAACCAAGCCATGGTGATGAGCGGGGCTGCCAAGGGCGCGCGGGGGGTAGTGACGGGCAAATCGGGGCGGTTTTCCGATCAGGTCATCATCCACTTCGATCTGGAAACGCGGCGCAAGATGGCTGTGGGCGACCACATCCTTGTGCGCAGCGAAGGTGTAGGCCTTGCCCTGCCCGATTTCCCGACAATCCACTCCAAGTCGATATCCCCCACTCTTTTCGATCTTCTCCCAAAAAAGGCCGAAGGATCGGTTTTGAAAATCGGCGTTGTCGCCACCGTGCCGCCGCATTTCGTCGGGGCAGGTGCGGGGCTGACCTCGGAAGGCGGCTCGCTGCATATTCAGTCGACCGATCGGGCGGAACTGGCGGAACTGGGGCTTGACAGGTTGCGGTTGGGGGATCTGGTAGCCGTTCAAGATACCGACAGCCGTTACAACCACGGCTATCTGCGCGGTGCCATGAGCATCGGCATCGTTGGGCAAACAGACGGCCCGCGCGCCGGATACGGGCCCGGAATGACCATCGTGCTGACCGCACCTTCAGGCCAGTTGGGCTGCTACACTGCGCCGGGGACTAATATCGCCACCCTGCTTGGGCTGTTGACCTGAAGCCCAAGTCGATTGCGATGACCAATGTCGACAAGGCGGACCTTCTGGCGTTTGTCGCCCAAGGGTTTTAGGCGCTGGGACTGACAGCCGAAGACGCCGCCATTTTTGCCGGAGCCTTGGTCTTTTCCGAACTGCGCTTGCATCCCGGTCAAGGTCAGGGCGTCTCGCGCCTGCGCCGCTATCAAGACCGCATCGGCAAAGGCGAGGTCAACCCGCGTGCGGGCTGGTCGGTGGTCAAAGAAAGCCCAGCACTTGCGCTTGTGGATGCCCATAACGGTATAGGCACCGTTGCCGCAGCCAAGGCGATGCGACTGGCCATCGCCTTGGCCAAGGTCTGCGGCATAGGCACGGTCATCATGCGCAATTCCACGCACTATGGCTCCAGCGCCGTGCATGCCTGTCAGGCGCTGGATCATGACTGCATCGGCATTGCCTACACAAACGCGGCCCCTGAAATGGCGCCCTGGGGTGGGCGCGAGGGTGCCGTGGGCACCAACCCGTGAAGCATTGCCGCCCCCACCGATCAGAGATTTCCCGCCGTTCTTGACATTGCCATCACCACCGCTGGGAAGGGGATGATGAACTGGTATGTGCGCGAGGGCAAAAAGATGCCGCTCGATTGGGCTTTGACACCCGAGGGTTTAGAGACAGAGGATCCGGCTTCCGCGCTGAAAGGCGCGCTGTTGGGCATAGGCGGGCACAAAGGATACGGCCTTGCCTTCATGACCGATGTGCTGACCGGCGTTCTGTCGGGTGGCGGCTACGGCCTGACACCCTATGCCGACCCCAAGAAGCTGGATGTTTCACACAGTTTCACCGCCATCGACATCGGCTGGTTCATGGACATGTCGACCTTCACCCGCCGGATGGGCGACTTTACCCAGATGGTCAAAAGCCGCGCCCTGCGGCCGGGGTTCGACGAGATCCTGATCCCGGGCGAGTTGGACGCCCGCAGGGTCGCCGCCAAATCGGCTGCGGGCGTGCCGATTGACGATGTGGTGCTGGCCGACATGATTGCCCTTGGGCAGACCTTGGGGTTGGATTCAACTCTGCGGCCCTTGGGGCCCTATACGGGGACCACGCTGTGAGCGGGGCGCTCAAACCCCTTGGGGCAGCCTTTCATGCCCACATGCGCGACCGCCTGCGCGAGACCGCCGCCGCAAACGGGCTTCACGGGCTTTTGCTGCTGCGCCCTTCGAATGTGGCCTATGCCAGCGGATTTTTCTATTCCCTGAACGAACGTCCGGTGGGCTTGTATCTGCCAGTGGACGGTGAGCCTGTGCTGTTCATTCCCGATCTGGAACGCGAGAATGCTGAAGGGCTGGGCCTGACCGATATCCGCTGTTACCACGAATTTCCGGGCGAGACTCACCCCCTTTTGTGGATGCTGGAACAGATCGGGCAGCGGGCCCTGTCGCTGGATCATCTGGATGCCGTGCTGCTGCCATCGGTCCGCGACCGGTTGCAAAGGTTGGATTTGCGCGATTATGCGATGGAACAGCGTTATATCAAGGAACCAGAAGAACTGGCGCTGACCCGTGAGGCTGCGACCTTTGCCGACAGCTTTTTGCAGCATCTGTGGGCGGTGGGGGCTGATATCATCGCCCAAGGGGGCACCGAGCAGGACCTTTTGAAAGCCGGCATGTCCCATGCCAGCGCGGCCCTTTTGGACAAACACAAGCTGGCGTTTGACGGAACGCTGATGGGCATCACGGCCACCGTGCATTCCGGCCCAAGGGCCGCACTGCCGCATGGTGCTGTGCTGGAACGCAAGCCCAAAGCCGGTGAAACCCTGATCGCGGGGATCGGCGCAAGCCTTGGCGGCTATCATGCGGAAAGCGGTGTTACGCTGATTGTGGGCGACATCAGCCCCGAGCAGCGCAAGATTATGCAAGCGATGCAAGACAGCAACGACGCCGCCGTGGCCGCCTTGACCCCCGACAGCCGGTGCGATGTGGCCAATATTGCCGCGATGGAGGTCTTGCGCGCCGCCGGTTTGGGCGCTGCGATCCGGCACAGGATCGGTCACGGCATGGGCTTGGATGGCCATGAAGCGCCTTGGCTGGCCCCCAGCGATCCAACCCGCGTCGCCCCCGGCATGGTCTTTTCCAACGAACCGGGCATCTACCGCCCAGGACTGGATGGCTACCGCACCATCAACACCATGATCGTCACCGACCATGGCGTCGAAATCCCATCGCGCTTTTTAGCCCAAACCCCGATCCATCACCGCGTCCTAGCGGTCTGACGCTTAAGACAGGAAGCTTAGATGCCCGAACCCGCCGGGTCGAAATAGGAAAAGATCATCAAGAAGATGTTCGATCCCGCAGCGCGGGAACGGCTTTTTCTCGGCCGTGTCATCCCCTGCACCGGCGACACGGTGTTCGAAGACGGCTTGTGCCTGTCAAGGACAGCAAAATCGCGGGCATAGGCCCGCGCACCGCGCTGGCTTGGCCATTGAGCCCAGTTTCATTGTCGCCGACGAACCCGTTTTGGCGCTGGATGTCATTGCTCAGGCGCAGGTCATCAACCTGATGGGCGACCTGCAGCGCGATCTGGGACTGACGATGGTGTTCATCACCCACGACATGGCTGTGGTGGGGGCTTTCTCGAACAGGGTCATCGTGATGTATTTGGGCAAGATCATACAAAGTGCGCCCGCCAAATCGCTCTCACTCCCCCGTATCCCGACACCAAGACCCTGATATCGGCGGTTCCGCGCCCTGATCGGACACACAAGCGCAGTTGCATTTTGCTGCAAGGCGACATTGCAATCCCTATCAACCGACCCTGGGGCTGCGATTTTTGCTTGCGGTGCCCCATTGCGTCATCTGCATGCGCCCAAACGATGCCCGACCTTATTCATGGCGCTCCTAGCCATGGATCGGCTTGCCTTAAGAACGGTTGGTTTGGCCTATGTTTGCTTGGACGGCTGCCTTTTCGCAGCCCGCAACTAGTGCCCCTCGCGGTCCCGCCAGACTTGCAGAAGGTGGCTTTCCAGCGCGTTGCGCAGCACCTCTGGGCCAGAATCGCTTTTGATTTGGGCCCTTATAAAATCGCGAAACATTTCGTGGTGGCGCACGACGGAATGCAAATCATCAGCGCGGTATTTGCGCAGCGAAAAAATGATCATCACATGGCGCGCAATCGCCGTCCAAAGGGTCAGCGCGATCGGGTTTTCGGCGACCTCGGCAATGGCTTTGTGAAAGCTTAAATCCGCCTCAAGTGACGCGGCACGGTCCTTGTTCACAGCGGCCTCATGCATCCGCGCGATAGGCACGTTCAGCGTGGTCGCTTCTGTGTC
>CAXNKP010000045.1:0-10215 GCA_964202815.1 Stagnihabitans sp.
ACCCCCGCTCTTGGGCGTGGGTGCGGGGGTGTGAAACCTCCGCTTTTGGGCGTGGGTGCGGGTGTGTGAAGTTGCGCTTGGGTGGCATCGGTTGACATAGGCACTTGCGCAGAACAGGCTGGCGCAAAGGACAAAAAGGAAAATTCTGATGGCCCAGTCTATGACACCGCTTGAAATTCTGGCGCGACTGGTGGGGTTTGCCAGCGTTAGCCAAGCTTCCAATCTCGACTTGGTCGATTGGCTTGAGGGCTATCTGTCCAGCCACGCGATCCCCACAGCGCGGCATTGGAACGAAGATGGCACCAAGGCAGCCCTTCTGGCCCATGCGGGGCCATTGCAGGCCGGGGGGGTGGTGCTGTCTGGCCATTCCGATGTGGTTCCCGTGGTGGGACAAAACTGGACCTCTGATCCTTATGTGCTGACACAGCGGTCGGGCCGTCTTTATGGGCGGGGCACCTGTGACATGAAGGGCTATGTTGCTCTTTCGGTCTGGGCTTTGGTCGAAGCCCAGCGGCGGGGGGTGCGGCGGCCTTTGCAACTGGCGCTGTCGTATGACGAAGAAGTGGGCTGCACCGGCGCAGGGCCCATGTTGCAGACGCTGCAAAAGGTCTTTCCCAAGGCAGGTTTGGCCCTGATCGGTGAGCCGTCCATGATGCAGCCGATTTCCGCCCACAAGGGTGGCACGGGCTATCAGGTCGCGGTGCAGGGGTTCGAGGTGCACTCGTCCCTTTTGCCCTATGGCGTCTCGGCCATTATGGAGGGCGCGCGGTTGATCGGTTGGGTTAATGACCGCAACACCGCCTTCCAGGCGGCCCAACCTGGCCCCTTGGCGGCGCTGTTTGATCCACCTTTTACCACTGTGCACGTCGGCATGATCTCGGGTGGCACGGCCCATAACATCACTGCCGCCAAATGCTGCTTTTCGGTTGAGATGCGCGTGGTGCCCGGCGAGGATATCGAGGCCTTGGCGGCAGAGTTTGAAGCAAAGGCCTTTGCCCTGCAAAACCGGATGCAACAGGTCCATTCTGGTGCGGGCATCGCATTACACCGGTTCTTCCGTGTGCCCGCCCTGCAGCCCGAACCACAGGGTGCTGCCGAGGCCTTGGTGCGCCGCCTGACGGGGGCCAATGCCGGTGGTGTGGTTTCTTACGGCACCGAGGCGGGTATTTTCCAATCCGCAGGTTATTCCGCCGTGGTCTGCGGGCCGGGCGATATTGGCCAAGCCCATCAACCCGACGAATATCTGGCCCTGTCGCAGTTTGAATTGGGGCAGTCCTTTATGGCCCGCCTGTTGGAGGATCTGGCATGACCAGCCTTGGGCCCATCACCCTCAATACGCCATTGCACTATCCGGGCCCCCCGCCCAAGCGCTGCGATGTCGTGGTTTTGGGCGGCGGGGTGATTGGCGTCATGACGGCATGGTTCTTGGCCGAGCGCGGCTTTTCAGTCACCTTGTGCGAAAAAGGCCGGATTGCGGGCGAACAGTCCAGCCGCAACTGGGGCTGGATCCGCCAGCAAGGCCGCGATCTGGCCGAATTGCCCATCATGATGGAAAGCATGCGGATATGGGCGCAGATGTCGCAAACCTTCGGCCCCGCCTTGGGCTTTCGCCAAGAGGGCGTGATGTATCTGGCCCGCAGCCAGACGGAAATGGCGGGGTTTGAGGTGTGGATGCACCAGGCCCAAGCGATGGGGTTGGAGGTGCAGTTGCAATCGACCGCACAGGTATATGCCCATCTTCAAGACGCAACTCCGCAGTGGCGGGGCGGGCTTTTTACGCCGTCAGATGCCCGCGCCGAACCTTGGGCTGCTGTGCCTTTGATGGCCCAGGGGGCTGCGGCGCGTGGTGCTGTGCTGGTGGAACACTGCGCCGTGCGGCGGTTGGATGTGCAAGGCGGGCAGGTGGTGGGGGTTTATACCGAACAGGGCCGGATTGGCTGCGATCAGGTGGTGGTGGCGGGCGGGGCGTGGTCGTCATTGTTTCTCGCCGCAGAAGGGGTGCGGATCCCGCAGCTGTCGGTTCTGGCCTCGGTTGGGCAGACTGTGGCTTTGCCACAGGTTTTTGCCGGAAATGCCGCTGATGACCGCTTTGCCTTTCGCCGCAGGCAGGATGGCGGCTACACGCTAGCCCCCGGCGCGCGGCATGATTTCTTTATTGGCCCAGATGCCTTTGGGCATTTTGCGGCCTTTCTGCCGGTGCTGAAAAAAGACTTCCGGTCAACCAAGTTCCGCGCCGCAGCCCCGCCCCATTATCCCGATGCATGGCGCACCCCGCGCCGGTGGGAGGGGGATGCGGTCTCGCCCTTTGAACGCTTGCGCGTTTTGGACCCCAAGCCGAACATGAAGGCCCTGTCAGAGGTGCAGGACAATTTTGCAGCCGCCTTCCCCCACATCGGCCGCCCTGCCTTGAAACGCGCCTGGGCCGGGATGATCGACACCATCCCTGATGTCGTGCCTGTGGTGGACCGCGTGGCCGCGATCCCTGGGCTGGTGATTGCCACGGGCATGTGCGGCCACGGCTTTGGCATCGGGCCTGGCATGGGACGGGTGGTGGCCGATCTCGTGGCGGGGCGTCCTGTGGGCCATGATCTGCACCGCTTTCGGCTGGCACGGTTTGGGGACGGCAGCCCTGTGGTGCCGGGGCCCAGCCTGTAAAGGTGGGGGGCCGCGGCCCCCAGCACCCCCCTTGCGAACCTCCCCCTCTTCCCGCCCCCCTTTTGGGAGCTTGCCCGTGCGCATGCGCCTCGGTGAAGGGGCTTGTGGGGCGGGGCTCTTTGGCGGATGCTTGGTCAAACCTGTGGGGGGATATCATGCCGATCAAGAACCGTTTTGCCGAAATGCTGCCCGAGATCACAGCCTGGCGGCAGGATTTTCATGCCCATCCGGAGTTGATGTTTGACGTGCTGCGCACGGCGGGCAAGGTGGCAGATCTCTGCCGGTCTTTTGGCTGTGATGATGTGGTCGAAGGCATCGGGCGCAGCGGGGTCGTCGTGGTGATCAAGGGCCGGCAAAGCACGTCTGGCCGCGTGATCGGCTTGCGCGCCGATATGGATGCCCTGCCGATACTGGAGCAGACGGGCCTTGCTTATGCCTCGACCGTGCCGGGCAAGATGCATGCCTGTGGGCATGATGGTCACACCGCCATGCTTTTGGGGGCCGCGCGCTATTTGGCCGAGACGCGGAATTTTGACGGCACGGCCGTGTGCATCTTCCAGCCCGCCGAAGAGGGCGGTGGCGGCGGCAAGCTGATGGTCGAAGAGGGCATGATGGCGCGGTTTGGCATCGAAGAAGTCTACGGCATGCACAATATGCCGGGCCTTCCCGTCGGCTCGTTCGGCATCCGCGCGGGGGCCATGATGGCCGCAGCAGACCAGTTCGATATTCTTGTGACCGGAAAGGGCGGCCATGCGGCCAAGCCGCAGGCCTGCGTGGATCCGGTGGTCGTGGCCTCGCATCTGATCTTGGCCTTGCAGACGATTGCCAGCCGCAATGTGGATCCGTTGCAGCAGGTGGTCGTCTCGGTCTGTGTGGTCGAGACCGACAGCCCGGCCTATAACGTCATTCCCCAGACGGTCCGGCTGAAAGGCACGGTCCGCACCATGGACCTCGCCGTGCAAGACCTGGCCGAACAGCGCCTGACCGAGATTGCCCAAGGTACCGCTATGGCCTTGGGCGCGCGGGCCGAGGTTGATTATCGCCGCGGCTATCCCGTCACAGTGAATGGTGCAGACCACACAGGCTACGCGGCCGAAGTGGCGCGGTCTATCACCCCGCAGGTCGACACCAATACCGCGCCGATGATGGGGGCCGAGGATTTCAGCTATATGCTGAATGCCCGGCCCGGAGCCTATATCTTTGTTGGCAACGGAGAGACGGCGATGGTGCATCATCCGGCCTATAACTTCGACGACGATGTTATTCCGTTCGGGGCGAGTTGGTATGCGGGGATGGTCGAGGCGCGGATGCCGGTGTGAGGGGGCGCTTTTTATCTAGACAGGTCTTGAGTAGTCAGATGGCAGACCTGCCCATGGTAAAAAATCGCTAGAATCTCATGCATCAAAAGCCCTGTTTCGCTGAGAGGGTTGGCATGCACAAAAAGTGTGGCCGAAGAGCGCAGTTTGAGTGCGTCGATCTGCCCCATAATGGCCGTAGCGGATTTTCCCTTGTTGAACGTCACTGCCTTTCCACATTCTAACAGACGGCTCCCAAGAATGTCATGTTCACTATAACTTCTCGCCTCAACCAGATCTGATATGCCAAAAAATTTTGCGGCATCAGATTTTCCAAGCGCTTTGAGTTGTGGAAAAATAAACCACATCCCGTGGCTTTCCTTCTGTCCTTGGACCAATTTTGACAAAGCTTAATCGTAGGCTGAAGCTTGCGCCTCTAGAAATCTTTGAAGATGAGCCACGGCTTCACCCGCCCGTATGGCTCATATGCCGGGTGACCTGCCCTGCCACTTTGGCGCGCGAATAGTCAAAGTCGTGTCCTTTGGGTTTGCGCGCAATTGCGGCCCTGATGGCAGACTCCAGCCCCACATCAGACGTACTCGCCCGCAAGGGTGCGCGCAGGTCGGCCATGTCTTCTTGGCCTAGGCACATATACAACTCTCCCGTGCAGGTGATCCGCACGCGGTTGCAGCTTTCGCAGAAGTTATGGGTCAAGGGCGTGATCAGGCCGATTTTCTGCCCGGTTTCCATCAGCCGCAGATAGCGCGCCGGGCCGCCGGTGCGCTCGTCCAAGTCCACGATTGTGAAGCGTTCGCCCAAACGGGCGCGCAGGTCTGTCAGGGGCCAGTACTGGTCGACGCGCTGTGCCTCGCCCATATCGCCCATGGGCATGACTTCGATAAAGGTCAGGTTATGGCCTTCACGGGCGCACCAGTCGACCAAGGTGAAAAGCTCGCTTTCGTTAAAGCCCTTCAAGGCCACGGCGTTGATCTTGACCTGCAGTCCAGCCTCTTTGGCGGCCGCAATTCCGTCTAACACCTGCGCCAAGCGGCCCCAGCGAGTGATCTGGGCGAATTTGGCATCATCCAGCGTGTCGAGCGAGACATTGATCCGCTTGACGCCGCAGGCCGCCAGATCGGCCGCATATTTGCGCAGTTGCGAGCCGTTGGTTGTGACCGTCAACTCTTGCAACCCCGCGCCCAGCCGGCGTCCCATCGCTTCGAAAAAGGTCATGATCCCCTTGCGCACCAAGGGCTCCCCGCCGGTGATGCGCAGCTTTTGCACCCCCATCCGGATAAAGGCCGCACACAGCCGCTCCAACTCCTCCAGCGACAGCAATTCTGCCTTGGGCAGAAAGGTCATATGCTCGGTCATACAATAAGCGCAGCGAAAATCGCAGCGGTCGGTAACCGAGACGCGCAGATATGAGATGGCGCGGGCGAAGGGGTCGATCAATTTGATTGTCATGAGCAGACGATAGGCCCAAATCCTGCAAGGGGAAAGCCCGCTCCGTCATCTTGGTTGAAATACTCTACGCAGAGTTTGGGGGGGCGGGGGTGTGAACCCCCCTCAGACAGGGCCGCCGCGCGCCCTTGGGGTGGCTCAATCGCTGCGGGTGGGCCTGTCGAACACCTTGCGCCCCATCAAACTGCCCACCAAATCCACCATCAGATGCGCCGTCTTGCCGCGCTCGTCCAAGAACGGGTTCAGCTCAACCAGGTCAAGCGAGGTCACAAGCCCGCTTTCATGCAAGAGTTCCATCACAAGATGCGCCTCGCGAAAAGTTGCCCCGCCTGGAACGGTTGTGCCCACGCCGGGCGCTATGACAGGGTCAAGGAAATCGACATCAAGCGACAGGTGCAGCATCCCGTTGGCGGCCTTTACCGTTTGAATAAACGCGCGCAAGGGTGCCACAACGCCGCGTTCATCCAAGACGCGCATGTCGTTGATGGCGATCGCATGAGTCAAAAGGGCGGCATGTTCGGCCGGATCGACTGATCGGATGCCAAAAAGGCATATCCTTTCGGCCGCGATCACCGCCGGAAAGGGCCCAAAGGCCTCAAACCCCGAACGGCCCGCCGCATAGGCCACAGGCGTGCCGTGCAAATTGCCCGAGGTCGTGGTGAGTGGCGTGTGAAAATCGCTATGGGCATCAAGCCATAGCAAGAACAGAGGCCGCCCCGCCTGTTGCGCATAATCGGCAGCCCCCGCGACAGAGCCCAAGGCCAGCGCATGGTCGCCACCCAGCACCATGGGCAAGAAACCGCCTTGCAGCGCCTTGTTCACCGCAGACCGTGTGGCCTGTGCCCAAGCCGCAACCTCTGCCAAGGCTTGCACCGCCGCATTGGGGCAAGTGGCGGGGGGGAGCGGGCAGGGCAGACGCAGATCGCCCTGATCCACCACCTGATGGCCAAGCCCTGTCATAGCTTGCGCCAGCCCCGCCACGCGGTAAGCGGCAGGCCCCATGACACAGCCAGCCCGGCGTTGCCCCGCATCCATCGGCACGCCGATCAAACTCACCTGTGTCATCGACCCATCCTGTGCCGTCGCATTGGTTGCACTATCTCGTCAATCGAAGGACAGGTCCACGCCAAATGCGACGGGTGATCACAAGGTGGCGTGCAGCCCGTCCCCCCCATTGGATCGCCTGCCATTTCCTCTTATACTGTGCGTAACTCTGGCCCAAAAGGACTGCCTATGATCGTCGAACTTGGACATTACGCCCTGATCCTTGGCTTTGTTGTGGCCTGTCTGCAGGCCATTTTGCCGATGATCGGGGCCGCGCGGCGCGATCTGGTGCTGATGGCGCTAGCAGGGCCTGCGGCCACGGCGCAATTCTGGCTGATTGCCGTCAGCTTTGGTTCGTTGACCTATGCCTTTGTCACCAGTGATTTCAGCCTGCGCCTGGTGGTGAACAATTCCCACACGCTGAAACCCATGCTCTACAAAGTGGCGGGGGTTTGGGGGAACCATGAAGGGTCCTTGTTGCTCTGGGTCTTGGCGCTTAGCCTTTACGGGGCCATGGCGCATTGGTTTGGCAGCCAGTTGCCCGCGCGGTTAAAAGCACGGGTTCTGGCGGTGCAAGGCGCCATTGGGGCGGCGTTTTTGGCCTTTATGCTGTGGACATCGAACCCCTTCCTGCGGCTGGCCTCTCCGCCCATGAACGGGCATGATTTGAACCCCCTGCTGCAAGACCCGGGCCTGGCTTTTCATCCGCCGTTTTTGTATCTGGGCTATGTTGGGCTTTCGATGGCTTTTGCCTTTGCCGTGGCAGCCTTGATCGAGGGGCGGGTTGATGCCGCTTGGGGCCGCTGGGTGCGCCCCTGGACGCTTGCGGCGTGGCTGTTCTTGACCATCGGCATCACGATGGGGTCGCTTTGGGCCTATTATGAATTGGGCTGGGGTGGGTTTTGGTTTTGGGATCCGGTCGAAAACGCCAGTTTCATGCCCTGGCTGATTGCCACGGCGCTGCTTCACTCGGCCATCGTGGTGGAAAAGCGCGAAAGCCTGAAGGCTTGGACGATCCTGTTGGCGATTCTGGCCTTTGGCTTTTCGCTGGTGGGCACTTTTATCGTGCGCTCGGGGGTTATCACCTCGGTCCACGCTTTTGCCTCTGATCCCACGCGAGGCATGTTTGTGCTGGCGATCTTGGCCGTGTTTGTCGGGGGGGCGCTTACCCTCTTTGCCCTGCGCGCCGGAGCCCTTGAGGCTAAGGGCGTCTTTGCCATGGTCAGCCGCGAGACGGGGCTGGTGGTCAACAACCTGCTTCTGACCGTGTCGTGTTTTGTTGTCTTTATCGGTACGATCTGGCCCTTGGTGGCCGAGATCTTGTGGAACCGCGCCCTATCGGTCGGGGCGCCCTTTTTCAACGCGGCCTTTATGCCCTTTGCGATCGGGCTGGCGATCGTTCTGCCCATTGGGGCAGTCTTGCCGTGGAAGCGCGCCGACCTGGGCCGTGCGTTGAAACCCTTTGCCGGGGCTTTGGCCCTGACGGTGGCGGCGGCTTTGCTGGCTTATGCTGTCACTGGCGGCGTCTCCACCCTTGGCCCCTTGGGCGTGGCCCTTGCCGTGTGGCTGGTCGCGGGTGTGGCGATGGATCTGTGGCAACGCTGCGGACGTGGCACGCTTGCCCAAAGGCTGGGCCGCTTGGCCCGATTGCCCCGCGCCGATTGGGGCCGCGCTATGGCCCATGCGGGGTTTGGCGCGGCAATCTTTGGCATCGTGTCGCTGACGACTTGGGCAGTCGAGGATATCCGCGTGGTCAACGTGGGTGAAAGCTATGACCTTGGGCCTTACAGCGTGCAACTGGTTGGCCTAAGTGATCAGACGGGCCCGAACTACACCGCCGAAGTGGCTGAGCTGCGGGTGACCAAAGACGGGGCAGAGGTGGCGGTGATGCATCCGGCCAAACGCACCTATCCCATAGCCGGCATGGCCACGAACGAGGCCGCGATCCGGCCGGGCATCTTTGGCGACATTTATCTGGTGGTGGGCGATGCGCAAGATGGTGTCGGCTATGCGGTGCGCTCGTATCTGAAACCCTTTGCCTTGTGGCTGTGGCTGGGCGGGTTGATGATGGCATTGGGCGGGATGCTCAGCCTGTCCGACAGACGCTTTCGCGTGGCGGCAGGGGCGCGGCGGTCATCCAATGTTGCAGTGGCCGCAGAATGAAGCGTCTTGCCGCCGTTCTAGCCCTTGCCTTGCTGGCCACCCCGGCCATCGCCGTGCGCCCCGATGAAATGCTGCCGGATCCGGGGCTTGAGGCGCGTGCGCGCGCCCTGTCGCAGGGGCTGCGCTGCCTTGTCTGCCGAAACGAAAGCATCGACGATTCCGACGCTGATCTGGCGCATGATCTGCGCGTGCTGCTGCGCAGCCGCCTGACGGCGGGCGACAGCGACGAACAGGCGGTGGCCTATATCGTCGCACGCTACGGCGAATTTGTGCTGCTGAACCCCACGACCCAAGGTGCTAATCTGATCCTATGGGGCGCAGGCCCCGCCGCCCTGCTGGCCGGGGCTTGGCTCGCTCTTTCCGTTACCCGTCGTCGGGCGCGTGCCCCAGAAGCCGCAGCACTTTCGCCCGAAGATCAGGCCAAGGTAAAGGCTTTGATGGAAAACACGCGAGTCTAAAGCAAAAGGCCAACAGCCCTAAGCCCCGCGCGACAGCGCCGCCACGCCCGTGCGCGCAATCTCGCGCAAGCCAAGCGGGCGCATGAGATCAGCGAAAGCGTCGATCTTCTCAGGCGTGCCCGTCATCTCAAACACAAAGCTTTCCAGGGTCGAATCCACCACATTGGCACGGAAAATCTCGGCCAAACGCAACGATTCAATCCGCGCCTCCCCCTTGCCCGATACCTTGAACAGCGCCAACTCCCGTTGGACGGCTGGGCCCTCAGCCGTCAAATCATGCACCTCGTGAACCGGCACCAACCGGTCAAGCTGCGCCTTGATCTGGGCAATCACTTGCGGTGTACCGCGTGTTACCACGGTGATGCGGCTCAGATGGCCCTCATGGTCCACCTCGGCCACGGTCAAGCTGTCGATGTTATACCCCCGCCCTGAGAACAACCCGATAACCCGCGCCAAAACGCCGCTTTCATTGTCCACCACCACGGCCAGCGTATGGCTTTCAATCAAATCGCCGTTCGGATCGCGCAGCTCGTAGGCCGAATGGCTGGACGAGCCTTTTTTGATATTGAGAGCGCTCATCTTCGCCCCTTTCATATGTGTAAAAATATCCCACGGGGGTGCGGGGGTGTGAAACCCCCGCTTTCGTCAGCGGGTGCAGGGGTGTGAAACCCCCGCTCGCCGCCTTAAACCAGCACCGCGCCCTTAGCCTCGATCACCCCTTGCGTATCAGCATCGCCCAGCAGCATTTCGTTATGCGGCTTGCCCGAGGGGATCATGGGGAAGCAGTTTTCGTGCTTTTCCACGCGGCAATCAAAAATCACCGGGCCGTTATAGGCCAGCATTTCCTTGATCGCCTCATCCAGATCGGCGGGGTCGTCAATGCGAATGCCTTTGCAGCCAAAGGCTTCGGCGAGTTTCACAAAATCGGGCAGCGATTCTGACCAACTGCTGGAATAGCGCTCGCCGTGCAGCAATTCTTGCCATTGACGCACCATGCCAAGGCGTTCGTTGTTCAAGATGAACTGCTTGACGGGCGCGCGAAACTGCATCGCGGTGCCCATTTCTTGCATGTTCATCAGCCAGCTTGCTTCGCCTGCCACGTTGATCACCAAGGCGTCGGGGTGGGCCACCTGCAC
>CAXNKP010000046.1:0-9990 GCA_964202815.1 Stagnihabitans sp.
TTGCCCGCCTGCGCAGAGCACCCTCAGCCTGTCGAGGTCGCGTGCAGAGCGGACCGGCCCCATGCCAACCCCGCCATCGGAGGCCCCAAAGGTTACGGCAGACAGGCGGCCCAGAAAATGCGCGCGAAAGGCGTCAAACAGCGAGGCCACAACATAAATGCGGTTCTGCGCCGAACAGGCCTGCCCTGCCGCGCGGGTCTTGCGCGCCACCGCATCGGCGGCGGCGCGGTCAAGATCGGCCCCCTCTAGTACAAAAAACGGATTGTTTCCGCCCAGTTCCAGCACCAGCCGCTTCAACCCGGCGCGGGCCGCAATCGCAAGGCCCGTCGGCGTCGATCCCGTAAAGCTGAGCACGCGCAACCGAGGGTCAGTCACAAGCCTGTCCAGCACGCTGCGGTCGGTGTGGTTGACCATGGCGAGTGCGCCAGTCGGCACCGCATCCGCCAGACATTCAAACAAGGTCCGTGCGGTCAAATGCCCCAATGCTGAGGGTTTGACGACAACCGGACATCCCGCGGCAATGGCGGGCGCGACTTTGCGCACGATACCGGCCAGCGGGTCGTTGTAGGGCGTGATCGCCAGGACCGGGCCGGCCGGCACCACACGCAACCGCCGCTCGCCCATACTCTGCGCCGCATCAGGCACTTGGCCCAGCGCATGGCGCAAAAAGCTTTGCGCATACTCAACCTCGTCGGCGGCTTCTGCCGGGGTCTTGCCCACTTCGGCGACAATCACGGCGGCCAATGGCCCCCGTGCCCGATCCAGCGCCACAATCGCGGCAGACAGGATCGCCCGCCGCGTTTCTGGCAAGTCAAGCGCAGCCATCGCGCGCGGCAAACCCTCCAGCAAGGCGCCGATCCGCGCGCCGCTGTCGGGGGTCCATTGGCCAATGACGGCACCGGTGTTCGCAGAGAGGATGTCAACCATTGTGTCAGTCTTTGCCCAATAGGCCCGCCGCGTCCACCCGTCGCAGGATTTCTGCCATTTCCGCCTCGGGGCGGCCAAAGCACAGGCGCAGGTGATTGGCATAGGGCGCGCCAAAAATGTCTCCCGTCAGGCCAAACAGCCCGACCGCGCGCAGTCGGGCAAGGGTGTCTGCCGGATCGCTCAGATGCGGGAAGTGGTAGAAGGTGCCCTGGTTGGGCAGACAGACCCAGCCTGCGCGCAAGATAAGATCTGCCGCAATCGCCCGGGATGCGCTGTAATCCACCACCTTGCCATCTTGCAATGCGGCAAGAGCCGCTGCCTGTCCCAAACTGGGGGCTGACGACATCAGCGCCTGATGCACTGCAATGAAATCTTCCCGCAACCCAGCATGCAGCATGCAGGCCGCCACCCGCTGGCCTTGAAGATGATGGTTCTTGGAGAAAGAATTGATGACCACAAGGTTGGGATGCGGTGCAATGACCGACCCCGCCCAAGCCTGCCGGTCTGCGATGATTTCAGAAAAGCTTTCATCCAGAACCAACAGCGCGCCCGCCGCCGCACAGGCGGCCATCGCCCCGTCCAGTTCGGCCTTCGTGGCGATCAGGCCAGTTGGGTTGCCCGGATTGGCCAAAAGCACCGCGACAGCCCCAGTTTCCGCCAGAAGACGGGCCAGCGCATCAGGATCAAGACGGAACCCCTGATCATATCGGGTCTGATAAGCGACCGGCTGGTGACCGGCCAGCCGAATGATGTCATCATAGCTTGGCCAGGCTGGCGCCGTGACAATGACGCGCCCTGCGGGTTCTTCAAGAATGCGCAAAATCGCAAAGAGCGCGGCCTTTGCCCCCGCCGTGATGCACAGATCATGGTCGGGCAGGGTCCAACGCCGAAACAGCCCGCTGCGCGCCGCTGCGCGCAGCCCCGGATCCCCTTCGGGTGCCGACAGCCTAAGCCCAAGCGCAAGCGGTGCCATCGCCAGGTCGAGCTGGGGCGCAAAGCTGGGCGTCGACAGCGACAAAACATCCTGACCCGCCTGCCGGGCCGCCTGCATTTCGTCAACCAAGGCAAGGGTCGGAGAACGGCGAAAGGCCGGACCTGTCGAAGCCCCGACCCGTGTGTTGAGCCTGTCCTGCCTGTTTTTCACGCTGCTAACATCCTGCCTGCCACTTTTGACCTCTTGCGCAAGACACCGACCAACAAGGCTTGGCCGCGTCTGTCTGGGGCAACATTCACCATATTGACCCAATGTCGAAAACATCTATATTACAGATTGTCTACAAAATGGTGTCGGATGCAAGTATAGAATCGCCGTTCGGCAAGACCTCACACAAGGATCAGCGAAAATGTCGAAGACGGACCTTAAAATGATCAATCGCCGCAAACTTCTGACGACGGCCACGGGGGCGGGCGCTGCTGTGGCGCTGCCGTGGCTGTGGAGTAGGCCTGCCTTCGCGCAGGATCAGGTCGTGAACGTGCTGGCCTTCGGGGGGTATGAAGAGCCCGGAATGCTTGACGCTTTCACGGCTGAAACCGGCATAGCCGTGAACTTGAAGATCCATGACGGATCAGACGAAGAGATGGTGGCGATGGTCAAAACATCACCCGCCGGCACTTTCGACGTCATGACGCCGACCTCGTCCTTCATTCCCAAGGCGGCGGCCGAGGGTGTTTTGATGGCGCTGAACGATGCCGACTATCCTTTGGCCGATTACTTCCCGATCATTGCCAACTGGGAACCGACGATTGTTGACGGCAAGCGCTATGCGATCGTCAACCGCTTTGGCTATTATGGCATCACCTACAACCACCAGAAATACAGCGAAGACGACGCGTCGTCCTGGGCGTTGCTGTTTGACGAGAAGGTCAAGGGCAAGGTCGCTTTGTTTGACTGGTACCTGCCGAACATGGGGTGCATTTCCAAGTATGACGGCAATCCCAAGCCCTATGATCTGGATGCCGGCGCCTTTGGCAAGCTGCAAGCCACGCTGAAAACCCTGCGTCCGCAGGTCGGCATGGTCGGCGGGACCAGCCAAGTGCAACAGGCGTTGGCGGGCGGGTCGTTTGATCTGGCCATCGCGGGCGAGTGGGTGCAGGCTGGCATGTTCGATTCCGGTTTGCCCTTCAAGGCCGTCGTGCCAAAAGAGGGTGGCGTGACCTGGGATCAGGCACCGTGCATCGCCGCCAACACGCCGCGCCCGGAAAACGCAATCAAGTTTTTGCAGTACATCTCGGGGCCTGTCTTCCAGTCCAAACTCGCCGTGGCAAAGACCTACTATTCGATGGTTCCCAACAAGATGGCCGCCGAGGCCTTGCCGATGGACAAGCGCGAATTGCTGAACTTGGCTGATCTCGACAAGTTCGACAAAGTGTTCATGGCCAACCTGTCTCCGCGCAAGATGCCCGATAATGACGCTGACTGGTTGGCGTCGTGGGAAAGCTTCAAAAACGCCTGAGCCCTTGATATCCTTTGGCTGCGCCCGATGTGGGCGCAGCCTGTTTTTGGTGACACAATGCCCATTATCGACTGCGCGCAGACAATCGAGCCGCACTTCCACTGGCAGAGCCACTCCTTTGTCAGCCAAGATCCGGGTCGAGGCGACGAGTTTCAAGAATTCGGCCTAAAATGGCGCGGATCGGGGTTTTCTTTTGTTTCGGCCCCTGGCTGGCGGATCACGGGTGCCGCGCGGCTGGATGATTTTCCGCTGGACGCGGTTGCCGGTGTGGCCAGATTGGTTGATGCTGCTGGCCCCCGGATCATGGCCGACGACCTGCGCTTGGCGCTGGCCAATCCTGCCCGCCGCAAGCTTTTGGTGCTGCGCACCGGCCATGCCGACCGCCATCGCAACAGCCATCTGGCTTATTGGCGCGAGGTGCCGGTGTTTGACCCCGCCCTTGCGCCGCTGATAGCGGCCGCAGGCTATGTCCATGTGGTTTTGGACATCCCCTGTGATCCGATCACCCCGCGCCGCCCGCTGTTCGATGGCGACATTCCCAACCCGAATGGCGCGTTTCGCGCCGCGCTGCACGCCCTTGGTCTTTTGGTCACCGAAAACGCAATGAACCTGTCGTCCATCGGCCAGGACGAGGTTTTCTTGCTGTCGCTGCCATTGGCCATTCCGCGCGCCACCACCTCTCCCTGCCGGCCCGTGGCCTTCACCGAGTGGCCGCGTGACAACCCGCGGATGCTGGATGTCTCCACGCCTTTGTTCAACCACTGGCGCTGGTTCATCGACGTGAACGATGGCGATGCTCCCACCCGTGCCGATCGGGACGAGATCCATTTTACCGTGCGCGGCCATGGCTTTACCCATTGCGACGCACCGCGCCATATGCGGCGCGACGGGCTGACCATCCAGCAATTGCCAAACGAAGGGCTGGACGTGTTCACCGGCCGCACCAAGATCATCGACCTGTCAGACCTTCCCTTGCCAACCCCGCTGACGGCAGAGATCATCAGCACCCGGGCCGGAACCATTCATCCCGGCGATATGGTGGTGCTGCGGTCAGACCTGACCAACCGCATGGGCTATGAAAGTCGCAGTTGGCATCTTGTGGCCCCCAACCTAGAGGTAGCGGCCGCGAACTGGATCCTGGATCAGGGGCCCAAAGCCATCGTGATCGACTTCCCGCAAGACCATGTTGCACGCGAGATGCCTTACCGGCACGTCTACAACCGCGAATTCGTGACCCATCACGCCGTGTTCAATCGCAACGTGCCTTTTGTCGAAGACCTGCGCGACATCGGCCTTTGGGGTTCAGAGCGGCCCTATCTGATGGCTATCCCCTTGCGGACCAATTGCATCGACGGGGCAATGATGCGGACCTTGTTGGTCGATTGGTGATGGCCCGCCCACCGGTGGCCAACCTTTGGCAGGGTATCCTGCCTGCCTTGGTGTTGATGGCGGGGTTTTTTCTGCTACCGATCCTTTACACGCTGGGCCTGTCTCTGACGGCTGATGGTGCACCTGGCCTAACGCTGGCCAACTACCGCACTTTCGTAGGTGAGCCGACGCTGACCGATGCGCTGCGGCGCTCGCTGATACTGGCGCTGTCGGTGGTTGCCGCGGCGACGGTGCTGGCCTGGCCGTTGGCTTGGTATCTGGCCTTTTGTGTCACCCAAAAGCGGCGCGTGCTGTTGCTGTTCGTGCTGATAGCCCCATTCTGGACCAGCTTTACCATCCGCGCCTTTTCTTGGCAGATGGTCCTGGCCGACAAAGGGATCGTCTGGGCCGGTTTGCGCCAATTGACCGGAGCCGATATCAGCCTTGGGTTCTTGTATAGCCTGCCTGCCTCCATCTTCGGCCTGACACTGTTCGGGGTCATGCTGATCACACTTATGGTCTATTCCAGCATGGCCACGATCGACCGCCGCTTGATCGAGGCGAATGCCGTTCTGGGTGGCAGCGGCTGGACGGCGTTTCGAGAGGTTGTCCTGCCGCTTGCCTTGCCCGGTTGGATCATCGGGGCCGCGCTGACGTTTATTGTGGCGGTGGGAGATTATGCTGTGCCGTCGCTTTTGGGGGGCGGACTGCGGCCAGTGCTGGCGCAGGTGATGCTGTCGGTTTTGAAGGGAACTTATGACCTGCCGATGGCAGCAACACTGGCCTCGGTGCTGGTGGTCGTCATCGTGCTTTGCGTGGCGCCATTGTTGCTTTTGGTGCGCGGCACAAGGTTGCAATCATGACGGGTGCAATCACGACCCGCGGGCTGACGCTGCTTTTCTGGATCATTGCGGCGTTGATCTATTTGCCGATCGGCGTGATGGCGGTGTTTTCCTTCTCATCCGCCCGATACCAGATCCTGCCGATCCCGGCCTATACCACGGACTGGTATGCTCGGGTTTTTACCGACGGGCAGTATTCGGCGGGGTTCGCGAACTCGATCCTGCTGGCAGCCACGGTCAGCCTTGCTGCCACGCTGATCGGCTTTGCCTGCGCCTATTCGCTGGTCAATGCCCGCTTTCCCGGCAAGACTGCCTTTACCCTTTTGGTCCTTGCCCCATTGGCGGTGCCCTTGCTGCTGGTGGGCATCGCGCTGCGCATCTGGACGACCATGTTGGGCTTGCAACCCTCGCTTCCGCTGGCCGGGGTGGGCCAAGTGCTTTATGTCCTGCCTCTGGCTGTGCTGAACCTGCGCAACCGGATCGCCCAATTGCCCAAATCGCATGAAGAAGCCGCCTGGGCGCTGGGCGCATCGCGGTTGCGCGCCATTGTGGATGTGATCCTGCCCGCCTGCCAGACCTCGCTGTTGGCGACCTTTATCTTGTGCTTTACCTTCGCCTTTGACGAATTCGTCATCGCCTATTTCCTGACAAATTTTTCGATCACTTTGCCGATCAAGATCTGGACCACCCTCGTCACTGGCTTTGACCCAACGATCAACGCGCTTGGAACGATGGTCTTTGCCTTCTCGTTATTGCTGGGCGTGACCGCACAATGGCTGCTCATGCGGAAGGATCCCTGAATGCGTGCAAAATCCGTCACTCTGCGTGGAGTTTCGAAATCCTTCGGCCAGGTGCAGGCTGTCTGCGCCCAAGACCTTGAGGTTCGCGCCGGCGAATTTTTGACGCTGCTTGGCCCTTCAGGCTGTGGCAAGACCACCTTGTTGCGAATGATCGCGGGGCTGGAGGCCGTATCCACCGGCACCATCTTTGTGGGTGATGAGGACGTAACCAGCCATCCGCCGAACCGGCGCGACACCTCGATCATGTTTCAGGACTATGCGCTTTTCCCGCACAAGTCGGTGCGCGACAATATCGCCTATGGGCTGAAGATGCGCGGCCAGCCTGAGGCGGTGCGGTCAAAGGCGGCCGAAGGCTGGCTGGCGCGGATCGGCCTTGAGGGCTATGGCAAACGCCTGCCTTCGGCCCTTTCGGGTGGACAGCGGCAGCGCGTTGCGCTTGCGCGCGCCTTGATCCTGGAACCGGGTGTCCTTCTTCTGGACGAACCGCTTGGCGCACTGGATGCGGGGTTGCGCCGGCACCTTCAGGTTGAATTGCGGCGCCTGCATCGGGACGTGGGCCTGACCTTCATCGCCGTGACCCATGATCAAGAAGAGGCGATGACGATGTCTGACCGCATCGCCGTGATGCGGGAGGGCCGCATCGAGCAACTGGGCACGCCTGCCGACATCTACGACCACCCCCGTACCGAGTTCGTGGCGCGGTTCGTTGGGCGCTGTTCAGTGATCGAAGGGCGCGTGGGTACGGGCGACGGTGGCGGCATGGTCCAGGTCGAGACGGCGGCATTGGGGTTGGTACTGGCCAAGGGCACAGGACTGCGGGGAGCAAATCTGCGCCTTGCGCTGCGGCCTGAGGCGCTGATTCTTGACCAGACCGGCCCCTGCCGCGCGCGCGTGACGGATGCGGTCTTTACCGGTAACGCGATCCGCCTGACACTGATGGCAGCGGACGGCACGGGGCTAGAGCTTGACCTGCCGCGCGGTGCGCCTGTTCCGGCCACCGGAAGCGAAACCGGCGTGCGGCTGCCGCCCGGCGCTGCTATCGTACTGGCATCATGATGCACCCCGACCGCACCCTGCACCTAACGCGTGCTCACGAAAGCACCGCCGCCAACACCTTTAGGCTTGTAGCGGATCCGCCGGTCTTCGTGCGCGGCGAGGGGTCGTGGCTGTTCACAGCCGAGGGTACGCGCTATCTTGATCTGGTTTGCGGATCTGCCACCACCAGCCTTGGCCATGCGCATCCCGCCCATCTGGCCGCCCTGCAAGAGGCGCTGGCGACTGGCATATTGCATACCGGCACGCGCCTGCCCTCGCCATTTCGCGCTGCCCTTTACGACCGCCTGCAAGCCATCCTTCCGCCCGGTCTGACCCGTATACAACTGGTCAATTCCGGGGCCGAGGCAATAGAGGCCGCGATCAAGGCTGCGCAGTTTGCCACGGGCCGGTCACGGCTGGTGGCCTTTGACGGCGGCTATCACGGGCGCACATTGGGGGCCCTGTCGTTGACCTCTGGCCAGCGCATCCGCGCGCCGTTTCATCTGCTGGAGGAAAGCGTGGACATTCTGCCCTACCCCGGCCCGGGCGTGACGGCCGATCAGGCACTTGCCGCCGCCGGGACGCTTTTCGCCCAAAGGGCTGCATCCCGCGATCTGCCCGCGCTGGTTCTGGTAGAGGCGGTTCAGGCTGTCAGTGGCCTGTTTTTTGCGGGCACGGCCTTCTTGCGTGGCCTTTGCGACCTTTGCCGCGCGCATGATATCCCGCTGGCCTTGGACGAGATTTGGAACGGGATCGGCCGGACCGGGCGCTGGTTTGGCTTTGACGATGCCGGGATCACCCCCGATATCGTGGTCATGGGCAAGGCGCTGTCTGGTGGTCTGCCTCTGTCGGCTGTGGCGGCGGGCGACCGGTTTTTGGGCCAATGGCCCGCGGGGATGCATACAAGCACCTTCCAGGGCAACCCGCTGGCCTGTGCTATGGCCGTGGCCACGCTGGACACGATCACGAAAGACGACCTCTTAGGCCATGTCACCAATGTCATAGCTCCCACGATGACCGCCGCGCTTTTGCCGCTGGTGGGCCTGTATGGCATTGCCGATGTCCGCATTGCGGGCGCACAGGCCGCGATCGAATTTCGCGACCCTGCGGGCCAACCCGATCCAGCCCGCGCCGCGGCCTTGCAGCGCAAGCTTCTCGACCACCACATTCTCGCCTATGGTGGCGGCCGCTCGGGCGAGTGCATTATGCTGGTACCGCCCATCACGCTTGCGGCCACTCCCCTGTCAGAGGCGCTTGGCACGCTGACGGCGCTGGTCGAAACCAGCGCAGAAATGGTGGCCTTGGGTTGAGGCGCGGCGCGTGCTAAAGCAAAGGTGTCCAAATCAAGCGAACACCGAATGACCAAACAGCGCCGCACCGACACATCCCGCATACCAGCCTTGCCGCGAACCCTGTCGTCACATTTGGTGGGCCTGTTACGCCGCCAGATCATCACGGGCGCCTACAAGCCCGGCCAGCCCCTGCGCGAACAAGATATCGAGGCGGAATTTGGATCTTCGCGCGGACCGGTGCGCGAAAGCCTGCGGATGCTGTTGCAGGGCGGGCTGGTCGAATATGCCGAACGGCGCGGCTTTCGGGTGCGCAGTTACACGGTTTTGGATATCGAAAATCTCTACGACCTGCGGGCCAGTCTGGAAGGAATGGTGATCGGATCATTGGCGGGTCAGCCGCTGGAGACACTTATCGCCGATCTGCACGATAGCAACCGCCGGATGGCCGCATGTTTTGACACCAATGATCTTGAAGGATACTTCACGGAAAACCAAATATTCCACGATCGCCTTATCGCGGAAAGTGGCAACCGCCCGATTTCTGAAGTCATGGTCTATGTGAACGAGGTTTCCATGCCAGTTCGCTATCGATTGCTGCGCGAGACGCTTCTTTCACGTCGCTCGTTAGATTATCATGAACGGATCGTGGCGCATTTGGCCCGCGCAGATATCGCCGCTGCACGTGGCGAGACGCAAGAGCACATCCTTTACAATAAACAGGCCGCAGCGCTGCTTTATGCGGTGTGACGGCGCAAGTCTGCTGGCCGGCTATCTGTGCGCCTCGAGGTCGCAGCCTGCGCCACTTTGGGCGGTGATATCCGCAGCCCCGGCCCCCAACTTGCGCCTCTGGCGGGGCGCAGCACCCATGTTGAACAGGTCAAGGTGCTGGCTCTGCGGTCCGCGGTCTGGCTGAAGGCCCATTAGACAAAAGGACGGCGCCTTTTACACAGACTGACGCCGGCCTTGGGTGCAATGCTTGCCCGAAGGCACCTTCGTGATAGGGGCCATGTGCGACGCTGTGCAATCTGTCTTCAGACCATCGCAACGCTTGCCCTGATGCACAGAAAAAAGCATGTCAAGATACGGAAAGACAATGCACTCGGCATGTATGGACCAAAAGAAATGCTTGCGCCAAGGCCATCCCCGGCGCAAGCGTTGTACCCAAACCCTGCCCTTAAAAGAACGCCTGCAACCCCGTGATAGCCCGCCCTAGTATCAGCGCATGCACATCATGCGTGCCTTCATAGGTGTTGACGGTTTCCAGATTCACCAT
>CAXNKP010000047.1:0-9933 GCA_964202815.1 Stagnihabitans sp.
AAGTTCATCAGCGCATAAGACACCGTGCCCACGATCACCGCAACCAAAATGCGCGGCGTGCGCAAAAGCTCCATCCGAGAGCGCCCGCCGCCGGGTCCTTTGCGCGGCGCGCGCTTGTCAATTTTAAGCCCGGCAAACAAAAACACGCCCACGGCGTTCAGCCCGATCACAGCGATATAAGTGCCCATAAAGGGCACAGCCAGGCTTTGCGCCGTCACCTTCACCAATTCCGGCCCCACCACAGCCGACAGCAGCCCCCCCGCCATCACCCAGGAAATCGCCTTGGGCCGGAAGGCATCTGATGCGCTATCAGCCGCGGCAAAGCGGAAGAAACCTTGCGAGGATTGATAGATCCCCGACATGAACGCGCCCACCAAAAACAACGGGAAAGACGCGATGGACAGCCCGTAAGCCGCCACGGCCCCGCCCAAAGCCCCGCCAAGCGCCCCCACCACAAAGCCCGCCCGTCGACCATACCGCGCCATCAGCGCCGATAAGGGATTGGCCGACAGCATCGACCCAATCACCATCACACTGATCGACAGCGTGGCAAGACAAGCGTTGGGCGCTAATTGCTTGCCAGCCAAGCCTGCCACGGTAAAGATCATCGGCATCTGGGCGCCCAAAATCGCTTGGGCGGCCACCAAAACCCACACATTACGGCGGGCGGGGCCATCGGTGTCTTGGCTGGGAAGGGGGATATTCATGTGCAAAAGACGTAAGGGAGGGCGATCGTCGCGGCAAGGGCGAAACTTTGCCCAAGCTACAGATTTTCTGCGAAAATCTCGCCGGACAGGTTGCGCCCTATGACGGATAGCTCGCTTGGCCGGATCCTTCAGGGGGCACAGTGTGTGGCCGAGGGCGCACAGTGGCTTTGCGCCAATGACCCGGTCATGCGGCAGATTCTGGCGCAAACCGGGTCTTTGCCGCTGCGCCGTGGACCTGAGGGTTTTGAAGCGCTTTTGGACGCCATCTTGGGCCAGCAGGTGTCTACCGCCTCGGCCCAGGCCCTTTGGTTGCGGTTAGAGGCGGCAGGTCTGACACAGGCCGAGACGGTGGCGGCCACCTCTGAGGAGGTCTTGCGCGCCTTGGGCCTGTCGCGTCAAAAGGCGCGCTATGCCAAAGCGCTGGCCGAGGCGCGGATTGATTACGCAGCCCTGCGCCAAGGTTCCGATGCCCAAGTCATCGCCACCTTGACCGCTGTCACAGGCATTGGCCAATGGACGGCCGAAATCTACGCTCTCTTCGCCCTTGGCCGTGCCGATGTCTTCGCCAGCGGCGATCTTGCGCTGCAAGAGGCAGCCCGTCTTGCCTATGGCCTGCCCCTTCGCCCCACGGCCAAGGCGCTGGCACAGATGTCGCAGCGTTGGAGCCCATGGCGTGGAGTTGCCGCCCGCGCGCTTTGGTCTTACTACCGTGTGGCAAAAGCGCGCGAGGGCATCAAGTGAGCAGAGTTCTACGATTCGGCCGTAAGGCGGCACTGTCGGGCACAGCCAAAAGCCTTGTGGTCTTTGTGCATGGCTATGGGGCCGATGGGGCGGATTTGCTCAGCTTGGGCGACGTGCTGGGCCCGCATTTGCCCCACACCGCCTTTGTCGCCCCCGATGCGGCCGAGCGTTTGCCCGGCGCGCCCTTTGGGCGGCAGTGGTTTGCCATCCCAAGGTTTGACGGGTCATCCCAAGCGCAGGCTGCGGCGGGGTTGGAGAAATCTGCGCAAGACCTCAGCGAATTTGTCGATCAGCGTTTGGCCTATGAAGGGCTTGAACCTCAAGCCGTGGCCTTGGTGGGATTTTCCCAAGGCGCAATGCTTAGCCTGCACATGGCCCCGCGCCGCGCTGTAGCCATTGCGGCGGTTGTGGCCATTTCCGGCCAATTGCTGCAACCCGAACGTCTGGCGGCCGAGGCCACCGCAAAGCCGCCCGTGCTGGTGATGCACGGCGATCAGGACGAGGTGGTGCCTTTCCCCGAAATGACCGCCACCTGCAACGCGCTTGTTGCCGCAGGGTATGAGACCTATGGCCATGTGATGGAAGGAGCTGGCCACAAAATAGCCCAAGACGGTCTGGCCACAGCCTTGGCCTTTCTGACCAAGACCCTGCCGCGCTAAGGGGTCACCCCCTTTTTCATCTGTGCCAAAACACCTTTTCCCAAGCCCGAAAGCAGGGTGGCAAAATCGCAGTTTGTAAACCACCGCAGAGGGGCCGTTGCAACCGATCGCCCACATTCTGTCGATGGCGCGGCCGACTGACGGGCTTTGCCCAGGCTGGCTTTGCCCAAAGCGTCGTCAGGCAGCATCATAGGAGGTGAAGACCTCAGCGCTGCCATCGTGGCGCAGAAGATAGACGATATAGGCCTCGCGCTGGGTTTCCGGCCCCATTCCCGGGGAACCGTAGGGCATGCCTGGCACCGACAAGCCAACAGCCGTCGGGCGCTCTGCGAGCAGACGGCGGATGTCGGCGGGGGGCACGTGGCCTTCGACGACATAGCCTTGGATGTGGGCCGTATGGCAAGACGCCATCGTCTTTGGAATACCGCTGGCGGTTTTGTGGGCTTGAAGGGCATCGGCGCCAAGATGGTCAACCGAGGCCGCAAAGCCGTTGGCTTGCAGGGTCTCAACCCAGTCCGTGCAACATCCGCAGTTGGGGTCCTTGGCCACGCGGATCGCCGTTGGCGCTGTATCGGCGGCAGCGGGGCGAAAAGGTGTGGCAAGGCCGGCAGCCATCACAGCCAGTGTCGCGCGGCGGGTCAAAGGGATGTCGTGCAAGTGTTGAAATCCGGTTGATGTGCACAGGTCATCCCACTAGTTTCGTCTCTTGCCGCCGCGGCTGCAATGGGTAACTTGAGCGCTGTCACCCATACGGGGCGTCAGGCCGCTTTCTGGCACCGGCGTTGACCATGTAACGCGGTGGATGGGCAATTTGCACGGATGAGCGGGGCGTCAGTCACACCGCTCTCGCCCGGATTTGCTTGAGATCAAGATAGAAAAGCTCTCTGGTGTCGTTCCATAGCATCTGCCTCCTCGACGAGATTGAAGACGGAAAGATGCGGCTTGATGTCAAGGAATGTCATTCTTGAAATGGACTCAAGATTGTTATGCGTCGCCCGAAAATTAGAACGAGGACGGTACCATGAAAGAGCCTGTGGATTTCCAGAACCAACGATCGTCACAAAATCCATGACCGGGATGAAATCATGAATTGCCGGGATGATCTTGAAGACATCACCGTGCCATGGATGACCACCGATATTCATCTTTTTACGCTCACTTTAAGATATTCCTTGATAAGATATTCCTTGGTCTGGAATTGCTGAAAACACATCAAAGGGGAAGGTGTCATCCATCAACCACACTGTCCGTTCATGAAAAAAACGCAGTGAGCATAACAAGTCTCTAAACGTTTGTTCGAACCTATTCAGCCTGTCAAACATTATGATGTCGTAGGTAAGAGGTTGATCCAATGTCCAGAAATTATTGCTTGTTTGCGAAAAAAAGCGAACCTTGTCAGATGCCAATGACGTTGTATCGAACCGGAACGCGGGATCAACACCGTCCTTGTGGTCGATGTCCACTTCCAAAAAAGTTTCTCCCGTGTCAACGCCGATCTCCAAGTAGCGTTGAGAGTTGTTGATGCGCGCAATCGCGTTAATCCGCTCATCCGCCAAGGCTGCGGGGATGGGCAGGAAGCGATACCCCCGCAGCAGGCGAAGGTGTCAGCCTTGCCCGCCGCTGTCGAGATAGGCGGCACATCCTGTCAAGGCGGCAAAGTCGTCTTCCACCACCCAAACCGGAAAGCTGGACAGGAAACTGGACAAGCGCCCCTTGTCGGTCAGCGAGGCGGCCATGCCCATCTCGGCCATATAGGGGGTCAAGGCGCGGGCCATGCCGCCAATCAAGAAGATGCCGCCATAGGGAAGGTGGGTCAGGGCCAGATTGCCCAAGGTCGAGCCGAGGATATGCACATAAAGCCGCGCCGCCTCGCGTGCGAGGGGGGCGCCTGCGGCCAGATCAGCCATAATCTGGGCAGAACTCAGGGCGCTCAGGTGACCTGCCTCTTGGCTGACAAAGGCGTAGATATGCTCCAGCCCGCGGCCGGCCAAGGCATCTTCCACCCCGGCAAACCCATGCGCTTCGGGGCCGTAGGTTTCGATGAACTGCGCCAAGGCCAGATCGCGCGGGGTGCGGATGGGCATAGACACATGGCCGCATTCCGAAGGCGGCACAAGGCTGCCCCAAGCGGTGTGATGCACCGGGGCCGCGTTCACGCCCGTGCCCAAACCCACCACCAGCATTGCGGCATTGGGCACCGCCGACCCCGCCACGACCGCGCGCAACAGGTCGGGGTTGATGTGGCGCAGCGCTTGACCTTGGGCTTGCAAGTCATTGAGGATCGCCACTTTGGTGGCTCCGGTCGCACGGGTCAGTTGGGCATGGTCGATCACCCAGGACAGGTTCGTCATCTCTGCCACGCCATTGCGCACGGGGCCTGCAGCCGCCACACAAGCGCCTTCGACACTGGCAAGCCCCACCTCGGCCAGATAGCGCGTCAGGATGGGTTCAAGACCGTCAAATTCCGCGTTGGAAAACTTGGCGACCGAGTTGGGCCGCACCACTTTGCCGTCAGCCAATGCCAAACGGGTGTTGGTGCCGCCGATATCGGCAAGGATTACGGTCATGGATCACCTCCGTCAAACGGGGCCTGAGCTTGGACAGGCCAACCGCGCCACATTGATTGCCGTTCTTTTGGCCTCCCCCCCCCCAGGACACCAGACCAAATCTTGCCACGGGCACGTATTTTGCACCGGATGTGACGAGATTGACGCCAAACGCTGAACCTTGGGCAGGGTGCACACAGCGTTTGATCCCAAGCCCTGCCCATGCCAAGACTGGTTTGCAAAGTTTGGAGGAAATGATGGTCACAGTTACCGCAGACATGGTGCAAGCCTTTCAGCGCGACGGGGTTGTGCTGGTCAAAGGCCTTTGGCAAGACTGGGTGCCCCAGATCGCCGCCGGGATCGAGCGCAACATGGCAGACCCCGGACCTTACGGGGCCGAAAACCTTAAACCCGGCGAGGCGGGGCGGTTTTTTGACGATTATTGCAATTGGGAGCGCATCCCAGAGTTTCGCGAGGTGATCTATCGCTCGCAGGTCGCCCAAGTGGCCGCCCACCTGATGCAAAGCCCGCGCGTGCAGATGTTTCATGACCATGTGCTGGTCAAAGAACCGGGCACCGCCAAGCCGACACCTTGGCACCAAGACGGCCCCTATTACTTTGTTGAAGGCCGCCAGACCGTCAGCTTTTGGAGTCCGGTTGACCCGGTGCGCGAAGCTTCCTTGCGCTGTGTAGCGGGCAGCCATCTTTGGCCCAAAGAGGTGCTGCCAAAGCGCTGGCTGTCGGATACGTCGTTCTACCCCGACCCTGAAAAATACATGCCCGTGCCTGACCCTGATGCCGAAGGGATGCAAATCATGGAATGGCCGATGGAACCCGGTGATGCTGTGGCTTTTGACTACCGCACCCTGCACGGCGCGCGCGGCAATGAGGCGGGCATACGACGGCGGGCCTTTTCGCTGCGGCTGGTGGGAGAGGATGCCCGCTATGTCGAGCGCGCAGGTCGCACCTCTCCGCCCTATCCGGGGCATGGAATGGTGGCGGGGCAAAGGCTGCGCGAGGATTGGTTTCCGGTGTTGTTGGGTGGATAGGCGCAAGGGAGGGGAGGGGGGGCACCCCCCGCACCCCCGTCGGATATTTGGGCACAGAGGAAAGGGGGGGCGAGGGGATTTTGGGGGATCGTCAGAACTTTAGATAAGGGCCACCCACGCGCGGGCCAGGGTAAGGCCATGGGCATCGGCTTGGATGCCTTGGGTCACTTCGCGTTGGGGCAGGTCATGGGCCCAGCCGGGGTGCATCTTTTCACTTAAGTCAGGAAAGGTGCGGGCCCAGTCGCGGGCCACGGCACGCGAAGCTTCGAAATGGAACTGCATGCCGTAGCCGGCGCGGCCATGGCGAAAGCACTGCACGCCCGCAACGGGCGACGTGGCCAAATGGACAGTGTCGGGGGGCAGGGTGAAGGTGTCGGAATGCCATTCGAAAATATCGAATTGGTCGGGCAGGGTGCCCAAGACCGGATCGTGCCGCGCCTCTGGCATGCGCGAAACCGTGCACCAGCCAAATTCTTGCGCGGTGCCAAGGTGATTGTCTGCGCCAAGGCCCCGCGCAAAGACTTGCGCACCAAGGCAGATGCCTAAAGTGGCTTTGCCTGCTGCAGCACTCTGGGCCATCAAAGCGCCCAAGCGCGGCAGGTAGGGGTGGGTGTGATCATCGCGTGCGGACTGCTCGCCGCCAAAGCTGATCAACGCATCAAAACTGCCCAACTCGGGCAAGACCCCATCGCGAAAGGGGCGGTAAAGATCAATCAGCGCCCCCACCTCATGCAAGGCCACGCCGACCTGCCCGTGATGGGTGATCTTGGTATTCTCGACAATTGCAACCCGCATCGCCCGCCCTTTCGATTATCCGCACCGAACACTCTTGCCATTTGCAGCGCGAAGTGAAAAGGGGAGCCGTCAAACGAACACTCCCGCCCAACCCAGATGGAGGCTTTCATGGAGATTCGCGAGGCATTGACCTTCGATGACGTGCTATTGGTACCGGCTGCCAGCTCTGTGCTGCCGTCTGAGGCGGATACGTCTACCTTTGTGACCAAATCCATCCGGATGAACATTCCGCTGCTGTCTTCGGCCATGGATACGGTGACAGAGGCGCGCATGGCCATTGCCATGGCGCAGGCGGGCGGCATCGGGGTGATCCACCGCAATTTGGATCTTGTGGCCCAAGCGCGCGAAGTGCGCCGTGTGAAGCGGTTTGAAAGCGGGGTGGTCTATGCGCCCATCACGCTGCGCCCCGATCAGACCCTGGCCGATGCCAAGGACCTAATGGAGCGGTATAACATCACAGGCTTTCCCGTGGTCGACACGCAAAACCGTGTGGTGGGCATTGTGACCAACCGCGACATGCGCTTTGCCAGCGACGACCGCACACCCGTCAGCGCCATGATGTCATTTGAAAATCTGGCCATGCTGCGCGAACCCATCGACCGTGCCGCAGCCATTGGCCTGATGAAGCAGCGCCGGATCGAGAAGCTTTTGGTCACCGATGCGCAGGGGCATCTGACAGGGCTTTTGACCCTGAAAGATACCGAACAATCGGTGCTAAACCCCCATGCCTGTAAAGACGAGATGGGCCGCCTGCGGGTGGCCGCCGCCACCACCGTCGGCGATGCGGGGTTCGAGCGCAGCCAAGCCCTGATCGAGGCGGGGGTGGATATGGTGGTGATTGACACCGCCCATGGCCATTCCGAAGGGGTGGCGCGCGCTGTCGAACGAATCAAGCGTCTGTCCAATACCGTGCAGGTCATGGCCGGAAACGTCGCGACAGCCGAGGCCACGCGGGCCCTGATCGGCTCTGGCGCAGATGCGGTCAAGGTTGGCATCGGCCCCGGCTCGATCTGTACGACGCGGATCGTGGCGGGGGTGGGTGTGCCGCAACTGACAGCGATCATGGATGCTGCCATGGCTGCGGGCGATATTCCGGTGATTGCCGATGGTGGCATCAAATACTCAGGCGATTTTGCCAAGGCGATTGCGGCGGGGGCGTCCTGCGCCATGGTCGGCAGCGCCATTGCAGGCACGGATGAATCGCCGGGCGAGATCATCTTGTGGCAAGGCCGCAGCTTTAAAGCCTATCGCGGCATGGGGTCACTTGGGGCTATGGCGCGCGGGTCGGCGGATCGGTATTTCCAAAAAGATGCGGCCTCGGACAAGTTGGTGCCGGAAGGGATCGAGGGGCAGGTGCCCTACAAAGGCTCTGCCGCGGCGGTTGTGCACCAGATGGTGGGCGGATTGCGGGCTGCCATGGGCTATACAGGTTGCGCCACGATTGCCCAAATGCGGACGCATTGCCAGTTTGTCAGGATCACCGGGGCAGGGCTGAAAGAAAGTCACGTCCACGACGTGCAAATCACGCGGGAAAGCCCGAACTATCGGGTGGGATAAGGCCGAATTGGCGCCAAAGCGCCGCGAGAGGAGCTTGCCGCCATGACCCCTGCTGCCCGCCTTTCCGCCGCGATCGAGGTTTTGGAGGCGATCCTTGCAGGCCATGCGCCCGAGGTGGTTTTGACCAATTGGGGCCGCGCCAACCGCTTTGCCGGCTCGGGCGACAGGGCATCCATCCGCGATGTGGTTTATGACGCCCTGCGCTGCCGGGCTTCCTTTGCGGCCCTTGGCGGTGGGTTGACTGGGCGGGGATTGGTGTTGGGTGGCCTGCGCGCTGCGGGCGCGGATACGGATGGTTTGTTCACCGGCGAGGGCCATGCCCCCGCGAGGGTGACAGCGCAAGAGGCAGGCCACCCGCCCGAAGGCTATGACGCGTTGGATTGCCCGCCTTGGCTTGGCCCTCGGCTGGAGGCGGCGTTGGGGGCCACCTTCACCCCCACGCTGCGCGCCTTGCAACACCGCGCGCCGGTGTTCTTGCGGGTTAATCTGGCGCGCACCACACGCGATGCTGCGGCGGCCGTTTTGGCAGAACAAGGCATTGCAACAACCCCCGTATCTTGGGTGCACACCGCCCTGGAAGTTACAAATAACGCGCGCAAAGTGCAGACCTGTGCGGCCTATCAACAAGGGCTGGTCGAATTGCAGGATGCCTCAAGTCAAGCGGTGGTCGCGGCATTGTATTTGACGCCCAATGTCAAGGTTTTGGATTACTGCGCCGGTGGCGGTGGCAAGGCACTGGCCTTGGCCGCACGCGGGGCCAAGGTTTGGGCGCATGACGCCTTTCCCGCCCGCATGGCGGATTTGCCGCAACGATGCGCCCGCGCGGGCCAGCGGATCCTGATCACGGCCCAGCCTGCCGAGACCAAGCCCTATGATGTGGTTTTGACAGATGTGCCCTGTTCGGGATCGGGCTCGTGGCGGCGTGATCCGGCGGGCAAGTGGGCCCTAACAGAGGCGCGCTTGAACGAATTGCGCGCCTTGCAAACCCAGATCATGGACGAGGCCGCCCCCCTGGTGCGGCACGGCGGAACGCTGGCCTATGCAACCTGCTCGCTTTTGGCTGAAGAAAATGAAACGCAGATCACCGCGTTCTTGGGCCGCCAGACTGGATGGGTTGCCAAAACCCAAAGACGCTTTGCCCCGCTTGACGGGGGGGACGGGTTTTTCTTGGCGACCCTGACGCGCACCTAACAGTCTCTCTAACCTTATGATTGTTTTTATCCATCACATGGGGCAGAATAGGGCTGCAGTTAAGACGAATTTAACACGTTTGAAGTGATTGTCAGCCAAAGTGAGTCCCATTTGGGGGGTAAGGTGACCGGTTCTATTGCGAACCCCAGGCCTAAGTTCATGAGCAAGCTTTGGCTTTCGCCGCCATGCTTGCTTTTGGTGGCCGCTGTTGTCAGTGCCGTTTTGTTGATCACAGCCCCTTTGCCAATCACGCGGGCCGGGGCAGGCAGTGCCTGTTTGACTTTTTGCTTTTTGATCTTTGGCCTTAAGATGCGCCAATGGGCAAAAGGCAACCACAGCTCCCAAATCGGGAAAATCCTGCACCGCGTGATTGGAAAAGATCCCGTGCCTTGCGTTCTGACCGATCAGCAGGGCCAGATCCTTTATCAAAACGCCGCGGCCGCGGATTGGTTTCAGGTGGCCAATGGCACGCCTTTGGCCTTGGCACTTCAACCGCATTTTGCCTCGCCTGCGGCGGTGGTGTTTCGATTGCAAAGCCAGATCAGCCGCACGGGCTATGCGCAAGACCAGGTGGCCAGCGTGGGACGGCAGCTTTGCTTGTCAGGCCATCAGATGGCCCCCGACCGTCTTTTGTGGCGCCTTGAAAGGGTGGCGCTGGTGGCAGGGGCTTCTTTCGCTGCAGACAGGT
>CAXNKP010000048.1:0-9920 GCA_964202815.1 Stagnihabitans sp.
GGTCGTAGTCTTCTTTCAAAGCCCGGTCATCAATGCGGGGGCGACGGATCAACGCCATGCTCGCCACGATCGCCACAAAGATCACGGCGACAAAGGTCATCATCGGAATGTTGAAATTTTCCATTTTCTTTCCACCATGTCCTTTGAACTGTGCCTTCGTCGGGCAGAAACCCCCGCTGACCCTAGGCCGCGATCTCGCCTAAATTCAACTCTTAGATAAGAAGGTTTTGATCAATTAAAATGCAAAGCAATAGGGGGCGCTGGCGCCCCCCGTTACATCACCGCCCCCATGGCCCAGGGCACAAACTCTGCCCCGCCAAAGCCCAGTTCTTCCGACTTGGTCTGACCACCCGAGGCCACCGTGATGAACATCTCGAAAATCTCGCGGCCTTTTTCTTCAAGGCTGACCCCGTCGGTGATGATATCGCCGCAGTTGATATCCATATCCTCGGCCATGCGGTCATACATTTCCGAATTGGTTGCCAGCTTGATGCAGGGCGTGGGTTTGTAGCCCGACACCGACCCGCGCCCCGTGGTAAAGACGATCAGGTTCGACCCCGAAGCGATCTGCCCCGTCACCGATGCTGGATCGTAGCCGGGGCTGTCCATATAGACAAAGCCGCGCTCGGTGACGGGTTCGGCGTATTTATACACCTGCGTCAGCGGGGCCGTACCGCCCTTGGCCACAGCGCCAAGCGATTTTTCCAAGATCGTGGTCAAGCCACCCTTTTTGTTGCCGGGCGAGGGGTTGTTGTCCATCTCGCCGCCCAAACGCGCAGTGTAATCTTCCCACCACTTAATGCGTTCCACAATCTTTTCGCCGACCTCTCGGTTCACAGCGCGGCGCGTCAAAAGGTGCTCTGCGCCGTAAATCTCGGGCGTTTCTGACAGGATCGTCGTGCCACCATGCGCGACCAAGAGGTCCGAGGCCGCCCCCAAGGCGGGGTTGGCGGTGATGCCGGAATAGCCGTCAGACCCGCCGCATTGCATGCCCACCATCAGATGTTCCAACCCCGCAGGCTCGCGCTTGTGCTGGTTGGCCATCACGGCCATTTCTTTTAGCACGGCCACCCCGCGTTCGATCGAGCGGCGCGTGCCGCCCACGTCTTGGATCGTCATATGGCGGAAATTGCCATCGCTGCGCAGACGGTCAAGGCCGATCAGGTTGCCGACCTGCAGCACCTCGCATCCCAGCCCGACCAGCAGGATCGCGCCGAAATTTGGGTTGCGGGCATAGCCTTGCAGGGTGCGAAACAAGGTGGCGTAGCCTTCGTCCTTGCCACTCATCCCGCAGCCCGTGCCATGCACGATGGGCACCACCCCGTCGATATTGGGGAAATCTTTCAGCCAGCCTTCGCGCTCCACCGCCTCGGCGATGAATTTCGCCACCGAACCGGAGCAGTTGACCGACGTTAAAATCCCCAGATAATTTCGCGTGCCATATTTGCCGTCTGCCCGTGGATAGCCCATAAAGGTGCGCTTTTGCGTCACCACTGGCTGCGAGTTGCTTTCGCTGGCGTAAGCATAGTCGGTGCTATGCGCCCCCATGCCAAGGTTATGGGTGTGAATATGCGCCCCTGCTGCAATGTCTTGGGTGGCATCGCCGATAATCTGGCCATAGCGGATCACCTGCGCGCCTGCTTTGATGGAGCCCGTTGCAATTTTATGCCCGCGCGGCACGGCTTGGGCGAGGGGGGTAGATAACTCTGGCACGACGGCCCCCGCGCTCAAATCTTTGAGTGCTATGATGACATTATCGGACGGATGCAGGCGGATGATGGAATGGGTATTGGGGATGCTCATGGGCACAAGACCTTTCTGCAATGCCACGGCAAAGGGGCCGGACAGGATGGGGTGGTTGACAGGTGCTGCGCCCCAGCTACTATGTTAGTATGCCAGACGCCCCGCGCCAACCCCCCGTAGTGCCCGTGCGAGAGATGCAATTGCCCCAGAAAAACCTTGCGCCCGCTGGAGGACTTTAGCGGATTGCTGGCGCAGCGCGTGTATGCCAGCCTGCGCGAGGCGAGCCTTTCGATGTTCTTTCGCCCCGGCGATATCCTGCGCAAGCCCAAGATTTGTACGCAATCGGGCGTCCCGCGCTCTCCGGTCTTCGAAGCTGTGACTCGCTTGGCCGTGGAACATCTGGTCCGTACCGTGCCACAATCGGGCACCTATGTGGCGCGCTTTTCGCTGGCCGAGATCCGCGAAGGCGCCTTTCTGCCCGAGGCGTTGGAACTGGTGACTTTGGAACTGGCCACTATGGAAAAGGCCGCCCAAACCATCACCGATGACGGAGTTGGTCAACTGCACCGCAACCTCAGCTTGCAAAAAACCTGCTGGAAGTCTACGATTTCGATAGCTTTTATCAAAATAACGCCGCCATGCATCTGCCTATCCTGTCTTTTGGCGGTTCTACTAGGGCCGCGGCCTTGGCCGATACCTCTTGGGTCCATTGTCGAGCACCACGCTATCTTTGCCGCCATCGGGACCCGCAATCCGGTGGCGGCGCGTGCCGCAACCTGCTTGCATTTGGGGCAACTTGTGGGCTTTCTAGAACCCTTGGCGCTGGCGCGCCCCGATCTGTGTGAACCCGACTAGGACATCATGATTCCCAACCGCCCCCGCTATGCCGCCCGATTGAACGCCTTTAAGTTGGGGCTTAATAACCCCACTGTCCCAGACCTTTTGGCAAGGATCGGCGAGGTGCAAGGAATAGACGCTGCCGATCTGAACTTTCCCGACCATTTTGAGGGCATCCCCCCCGCCACCTTGTCGCGCATCATGGCCGATCACGGCATTGCGCTGAACGGGGTGGCCATGCGCTATTACACCGACCCCGGTTTTCGTTTGGGCGCTTTCAGCAATCCTGACGCCAAAGTACGCCAAGCGGCGGTCGATATTACCAAGCGCGGCTTGGATGCGATGGCCGAGATGGGCGGCAAGGTTATGACGCTGTGGATGGGCCAAGACGGGGTCGATTATGCGTTTCAGGGCAACTATGCGCGGATGTGGGAGGACAGTTTAGAGTGTTTGGCCCAAGTCTGCGATCATAACCCTGCAGTTGATATCTCGCTGGAATATAAACCAAACGAGCCCCGCGCCTTTTCGCTGATGCCTGATATTGCCACCAACCTTCTGGCGATCAAAGACCTAGACCGCGCCAATACCGGCATCACGCTTGATTTTTGCCATGTGCTTTTTGCGGGTGAAATCCCAGCCCAATCGGCTCAATTAGCCGGGCGCTTTTCGCGCATTTTGGGGGTGCATTTGAACGATGGGTACGGCAAGCGCGACGATGGGTTGATGGTGGGCTCGGTTCATCCGATGCAAACGCTGGAACTGTTTGTTGAGCTTGACCGCCAAGCCTATGACGGGGTGATCTATTTTGACACTTTCCCCGATCATTCCGGCCTGAACCCCGTGGCAGAGGCGGCAGCCAACGTGATGATGACCGACCGTTTGCGCGCCACGGCCAAGCGGTTGTCTGCGGATACAGCGCTTGGACGTGCGACGGCGGCACAAGATGCCGCAGCAGCCATGCAGGCTGTGGCAGCGCAACTTTACCGCTAGGCGTGCCGATTTTTCGCAGAAAAATCGTGGCCCCAAGCCTTTCTTTAGAAAAGATTTTTCTGCGAAAAATCTTGGCGCTACAGTCTGTAAAACTGCGCTGCGGTGCCGCCGTGAATGCACGCTTGCTCGGTTGGTGTCAGGTGTTCGGTCAGGCTTTGCGCCGCTGACAGCCAGCCGTCATATTCCGCTCGCAAACGGCAGACTGGCCAATCAGATCCCCACATGATCCGTTCTGGCCCAAAGACCCGCAGAATATGCTCCACATAGGGGCGCAGGGTTGCCACGGACCAATCGGCGTTGGCCTCGGTAATCAGGGCCGAGAATTTGACAAAGGCCCCCGTCTCACCTGCCAAGCGGGCCATGCCTTCGGCCCAAAAGGTGAAGTTTGCCGCGCTATGATCGCGGATTTGCGGCTTCATGCAGTGGTCGATGACCACTCGCAACTTGGGATAGCGCTTCAAGACCGTCAGGAAATTGGCCAAGTGGCGCGGAAAGCCCAAGGCGTCGAAGGTCAGGTCCAGATCGGCCAAGGCCGCATAGCCCCATTGCACATCGGCGCGCAGCATCCAGTCGTCGTCGGGGATGTCTTGGATCATCGGGCGCACGCCCTTGAACTTCGGATGAGATTTGAGCCGTTCCAGCACCTTTGCATCACTGGGCTTTTCAAAATCCACCCAACCCACCACCCCTTTGATAAAGTCGGTCGCATCGGCCAAACCTAGCATATACTCCGTCTCAGCCACAGTGGCGGCCGCTTGCACCAGAACCGTCCCGTCAATCTGGTGGCGCACCAAGGTGGCGTTTAGGTCTGACGGGCGATAGACCAGATCCAGCACGGGGTCGCCCTTGGGCATCCAGTCATAATCACCCCGCGCGGGGTTCCAGAAATGTTGGTGGCTGTCGATTTTCATCACAGGGCTCCGGTTGGGGCATCAGGGCGCATCAGGCCTTGGGTTTTCAGATCGTCCCACAGGGCTTGCGGTATAACGGCACTTGCGGCGCGCAGATTGGCGTCAACCTCGGCCACGCCCTGCCCGCCGGGGATGATCGAGACGACCGCCGGATGAAGTAGCGGGAACTGAAAGGCCGCGTCGACCAGACGCACCTTATGCGCCGCGCAGACCGCTTCAATCTTGGCCACCTTGGCCAAAACCCATTCGGGGGCCGGGTTGTAGTCGTAAAACGCCCCGGGCCGTGCGCCTGTGGCCAAAACGCCGGAATTATAGGGCCCGCCGATCACAATCCCTACGCCGCGTGCAAGGCAAAGCGGCAGGAAACTGTCTAACGCCTCTTGCTCTAGCAAGGTATAGCGGCCCGCCAGAAGGAAGATGTCAAAATCGCCCCGCTCGACCAGCCATTGGGCCGGTTGCCATTCGTTGATCCCCGCACCAAAGCCGCGGATCACACCTTGGTCGCGCAGCGCCACTAGGGCCTTATAGCCGCTGGCCATGAACTCGTCCAAACGGGCCTGCATCGCCTCGGCCGAACCATGGGTGAAGATATCCAGATCATGGGCGTAGATCAGGTCGATCCGGTCCAGCCCCGTGCGTTCCAGCGTAAATTCCACCGAGCGCATGACGCCGTCATAGGAATAATCGAAAATTTCTTTGCGGTTAGGCACATCGAACCATTTGCCGATCCCATCGCGCACCTCGCCTGCGCGCGTGGGGCGCAACAATCGCCCGACTTTCGACGACACGATAAACCCCGACTTGCCCGCCAAAGCACGGTTCAGGCGGGTTTCTGACTGCCCCAACCCATAAAGCGGCGCTGTGTCAAAATACCGCACCCCGCCGTCCCAAGCGCGGGTCATGATGCCATGTGCCTCGTCACCCGAAACAGGGCGGTATAGCCCCCCGACAGGCGCAGTGCCAAAGCCCAGCTCGGTAAACTGCAAGGCGCCCTTGCCCAAACGATCCCAAACCCGTGTCTTCAATTGCAACTCCCCCCGCGGCATGGCTATCATGCTAGTAGGTATCTGCACGCTTGTGCAGTCTTTTGCGGCACATCGGGGGGAAAGATGCAAAATTTTGTGAAAGTGTTTGGTCAGACTAAGCCGGTGATCGCCATGGTTCATCTGGGGGCTTTGCCGGGCAGCCCGCTTTACGACGAAAAGGCTGGGATTGCCGGGCTGTTAAGCGGCGCACGCGCCGATCTGCGCGCGTTGCAAACGGCGGGGTTTGATGCCGTGATGTTTGGCAATGAAAACGACCGGCCTTATGAATTTGCGGTCGATACAGCCTCCACCGCAACGATGGCTGCGGTGATCGGTGCGCTGCGCTCGGAAATCACCGTGCCTTTTGGTGTCAACGTGCTGTGGGACCCCATGGCCACCGTGGCCCTTGCCGCCGCCACTGGTGCGCATTTCGTGCGCGAGATTTTCACCGGCACCTATGCCAGTGATATGGGCCCTTGGACCCCGAACGCGGGGGCCGCCATGCGTTACCGCAACCGTCTGGGCCGGGCCGATCTGGCGATGCTTTACAATGTCTGCGCCGAGTTTGCAGACAGTCTGGACCGCAGGTCCTTGGCCGACAGGGCACGCTCGGCTGTCTTCTCCTCGATCCCTGATGCGGTGCTGGTATCAGGTACCATCACCGGCGAGGCGGCGGCGATGAGCGATCTGGAGGCCGTCAAGCGCGTGCTGCCCGACACGCCCGTGCTGGCCAATACGGGCGTCAAACATGCCACCATCGGCGATGTCCTGCGCGCCGCCGATGGCTGCGTGGTAGGATCGGCTTTGAAATATGACGGCAACACTTGGAACGCCATCGACCCTGACCGCGCCTTGGATTTCATGGCCAAGGCGCGCGCCGCGCGGGGCGGTAAATGACTACTGCCCAACTGCGCGCCGATTTAAAGACCCTGATGGCCATTCCGGGCCTGTCTGGCCATGAAGAACGTGTGGCGGCTTGGCTGCGCGGCCAGCTGAACGCCTTGGGCCTGCCCAACCGCACCGACCGTTTGGGCAATCTGATCGTCACGATTGCGGGTGATCCGGCCAAGCCCTCGGTGATGATCTTTACCCACATGGATCAGTTGGGCTTTTTTGTCCGCAAGATCGAATCGGATGGCTTGATCAGGGTCGAACGTATGGGCGGCGTCAGCGAACGCGCGATGGCCGCGCAGGAGGTGACCCTTTGCGGCGCTAAGGGCGACATCGCGGGCATCATCATGAACAAGGCCCACCATGCCACCACGCCAGACGAAAAGTACAAAGTTCTGACCGCGCCCGAAATTCGCATCGACACGGGCCATGGCAGCAAAGCCGCGGTCGAGGCTGCGGGCATTCGCATCGGCACCCCCGTGGTTTACGCCGCCCGTGTGATCGAACTGGCGGGAGAGCGTATCGCAGGCACCTCGGTCGATGACCGTGCGGGCTGTGCGGCGCTGCTGGACCTTGCCCGCGCCCGTAAGGGCCGCACGGGGCCCACCCTGCATCTGGTCTGGTCGGTGCAAGAGGAATTCAACCTGCGCGGTGCGGTGGTTGCGGCGCAAAACCTGCACCCTGACATTGCCATCCAGATTGACCTGATGCTTGCCACCGACACGCCCGACATGGCCGACAGGGGCGAGATGGTGATGGGCGGCGGGCCGGGGATCAGCCTGTATTCCTTTCACGGGCGCGGCACCTTGAACGGCGTGATCCCGCATCCGGCACTTGTGTCCTTGATGGAAGAGACAGCCCTTGCCCTGTCGCTGCCCCTGCAACGATCCGCCCAAGTGGGGGTGTTGACCGATCTCAGCTATGTGCAGCTTTTGGGGGATGGGGTGGCCTCAATCGACGTGGGCTATCCCATGCGCCATTCGCATTCCACCATTGAATGTTGTGATCTGCGCGACGTCGCGGGCTTGGTACGGCTGTTAGACGGCGCGCTAGACCGCATCCCTGTGGCCATGAAACTGGAGCGTGACTGACATGTCCCTGACCCTTGGCATCGACATCGGAACGTTTGAATCCAAGGGTGTCTTGGTCGACGCGGCGGGCCACGTCCTAGCCCAAGCGGCGCGCGCGCACGAGATGATCGTGCCCCGTGCTGGCTGGGCCGAACACCGCGCAGACGAGGATTGGTGGGGCGACTTCGTCTTTATCACCCGCGCTTTGCTGGCCCAATCGGGGGTAGATCCGGCAGATATAAAATGCGTAGCAGCCTCGGCCATCGGGCCCTGTATGCTGCCGCTGGACACAGGTGGGCAGCCCTTGATGAACGGCGTGCTTTACGGCGTTGATACCCGCGCTGCGGAAGAAATTGATCTTCTCAACGCCCAAATCGGGGCTGAGACGATCTTGCAACGCTGCGGCAATGCGCTGACCTCGCAGGCTGTAGGCCCCAAGATCCTTTGGCTGCGCCGCCAAAGGCCCGAGCTTTGGGCTAAAACCGCAAAGATTGTCACGGCCACCACTTATCTGACATGGAAGCTGACCGACCGCTTTGTGATCGACCATTACACCGCCGCCAACTTTGCCCCGCTTTATGACATTGCCCGCCAAGACTGGTGTTTTGATCTGGCCGACATTTGCCCTGTTGCGATGCTGCCCAACCTGATGTGGTCGGGCGAGATTGCGGGTCATGTGACCGAGGATGCCGCGCGCGAAACTGGCCTTGCGGCGGGAACCCCGGTGACTTGCGGCACGATTGATGCGGCGGCTGAGGCCGTGTCGGTTGGCGTGGCCGAACCCGGCGATATGATGATGATGTATGGATCAACCATCTTCATCATCCAGATCGCCCAAAAGCGCCTGACCGACCCGCGCCTGTGGCACGCCCCTTGGCTGGTGGCGGGGCAACATGCGGCTATGGCGGGGCTTGCGACATCGGGCACGCTGACCCATTGGTTCCGCGACCAGTTCGCGCGTGACCTGCCCAAAGAAACTGCCTTTGCCACCCTGACGGCTGAGGCCGAATCCACCCCGCCCGGCGCCAACGGCCTGATCTGCCTGCCGTACTTTTCTGGCGAACGCACGCCCCTCCACGATTCCCGCGCCAAGGGCGCCTTCTTCGGACTGAACCTGACCCATGACAGGGGGGCCATGTACCGCGCAGCGCTTGAAGGCATAGCCTCTGCTACGCGCCACATCACAGACACCTATGTCGAGGCGGGCAGCCCCCCCCGCCGCGTGCTGGCCGTGGGGGGTGGGACCAAAAACAAGCCATGGATGCAGGCCACCTCGGACCTGACGGGCTTGGATCAAAGCGTTTGTGCCATCACCACTGGCGCAAGCTATGGCGATGCCTATCTGGCAGCGCTTGCCGTGGGCTTGGCGCATCCCGGCGACATCGCCCGTTGGAACCCCGTCGCGTATACCGTCCCCGCCCAAAGCCATGCCGCCTATGCCCGCCAATACCCGATCTTCCGCGCCCTTTACGCGCAAACCAAGGATTTGATGGCAGCCCTATGAGATATGAACTTCTCACCCCGCACCACCTGCGCCAAGCGATTGCAGCCAATACCCCGCTGGTCATGGCGATTGGCGTGCAAGAATATCACGGCGAACATCTGCCCTTGGGCGTTGACCTTCTGGCCGTCACCCGCTGCCTTGACCGGCTAGAGGCCGAAGCCCCTGATCGCCTGATTATCCTGCCCGCCTTCGCCTATGGCGCGGCCAGCCATGCCGTGGCGGGGCCAAAAAGCGGCTCGTTGCATGTGGATGCGCAAACTTTTCTGCCCATGGCGCAAGCGCTTTTTGCAGCCCTGCTCAAAGTGGGTTTTCGCAATATTCACGGTGTCATCCACCACCAAACCGAAAACTTCGCCCAAGGCATGCCCACCGATCTGGCCTTTCGCTTGGCCGCCCGCCAAGCCGTCTTTGCCCATCTGGAAACAACCCAAGGTGAAGGCTGGTGGGGCGCGCCCACGATGGAAAGCTATTACGAAGGCCATGCCGCAGGCGACAACCCCTTCAATTGGGTCCGTATCCATCCCCTGATGCCGCCGCAAGTGGCGCAACACTTCCCCTTCGACCACGCCGGCGAAGGCGAAACCGCCCTTATGCTGGCGCTCGCCCCCGAAACGGTTGAGGCCGCGCGCATGGCTGAAAACACCACCTGGTACACCAAAACTGCCCCGCAGGCGACCAAAGCCCAAGGCGAAGCAGGGGTCGAGGTGATTATGACTCATCTCAAAGCTTTGCTTAATCTTTAACCGCTTGCCCTGTGCGCATATCCGCCACGGGCGGTTTGCAGGGTGTGAAACTCATTGGGGTCACAGGCGCAGGGCTGGCCGGATCACAGCGGCGGAAGATCAATCACACCCTTTTTCAGGATAAAGCAGCCATATGGCCCACTGTCTGAGGTGCGGATGATGGCAAAAGCCCGCTTGGCTGTTTCGTAAAAAGCAAATCGCTCCAA
>CAXNKP010000049.1:0-9836 GCA_964202815.1 Stagnihabitans sp.
TGGCGTTGGAATGGGTCAGGCGCACGGTGGGCAGGTTCTGGCGGCTAAGGGCCAAAACCGACGGGGTGGATTTGGCGGTCAGCGCCAGTTCCCAAGCCTCGGCGGTTTCCACCAGATCGGCGGGGCGAAAGACATAGGTGTTGGGCGTGGCACGGCTGATGGCCAAATGCTCCACCGGCTGGTGGGTCGGCCCGTCTTCGCCCAGACCGATGCTGTCATGGGTCATCACATAAACCACCGGCACACCCATCAGGGCCGACAGGCGCATGGCAGGGCGGGCATAGTCGGTAAAGCACATGAACGTGCCACCGTAGGCCCGCACGCCGCCATGCAGCGCCATGCCGTTCATGGCCGACGCCATGCCATGCTCACGGATGCCGTAGTACACATAGCGGCCCTTGCGGTCTTCGGGCGAGAAAACGCCCAAGTCCGGCGTTTTGGTGTTGTTCGAACCGGTCAAATCGGCAGAACCACCGATGGTTTCAAACATCACTGGATTGACGGCCGTCAGCACCTTTTCACTGGCTGAGCGCGTGGCGAGCTTGGCTTTGGCTAAGACAGCGGCCTTTTTCACCTCGGTGATGGCTTTCTTCAGGCCCTTTGGCGCGTCACCCGCAAAAATACGCGCGACAAGGTCTTGGCGACCTTGGGGCAGGGTGGCAAGGTTTTCCTCCCAAGCCGAACGCGCGGCCGCACCACGCGCGCCAAAGCTTTCCCAACGGGCCTTGACGGCGGCGGGAATGCCAAAGGGCGCCTCAGTCCAGCCATAGGCGGCTTTGGTGTCGGCGATCAGCTTGGCATCGGTCAAGGCACCATGGCCTTTAGAAGTGTCCTGTGCGGAAGACCCCAGCGCGATATGGGTCTTGCAGGCGATCATTGACGGCGCGCCTGCGGCTTTCGCTTGGGTCAGGGCGCGGTCGATATCGACCGGATCATGGCCGTCACAGCTGAACACCGCCCAGCCAGAGGCCGCAAAGCGCGCCTTTTGGTCGGTGATATCGGCGATGGACACTTTGCCATCAATCGTGATGCCATTGTCGTCCCACAGCACGATGAGGTTTTCCAGCTTATGCTTGCCCGCCAAGGCAAGGGCTTCTTGCGAGACGCCCTCCATCAGACACCCATCGCCCGCCATCACATAGGTGCGGTGGCTTTGAACCTTGGCCCCCAGACGGGCGCGCAGGTTGGCCTCGGCCATGGCAAAGCCCACGGCATTGGCCAAACCTTGGCCCAAGGGGCCGGTGGTGGTTTCAATCCCTGCCGCATGGCCATATTCAGGATGCCCCGCCGTGCGCATGCCCCATTGGCGAAAGCCTTTGATCTGATCGAGGGTGATATCGGCGTAGCCCGTCAAATACAGCACCGAATACAGCAGCATCGACCCATGCCCCGCCGACAGGATAAAGCGGTCACGGTCGGGCCAATGCGGCGCTGTGGGATCAAACTTCAGATGCTTTTCAAACAAAACCGTCGCCACATCAGCCATGCCCATCGGCATGCCAGAATGCCCCGAATTGGCGGCGGCCACCGCATCCAAGGTCAAGGTGCGAATGGCGCAAGCGGCCATCCAATGATCGTTATGGCGCGCGCGCAGAGTTTCGATATCCACTTTGGTATCCTAGGGCTAAGAAGGGATCAATTCTTTATTGACCGCGTGCATAGCAGCCTATGGCCCAAGTTCAAGCGCCAGAGGGGAAATTCTGCGCAGATCGGCCTTGACGAGGTGGGCTTTGCATCCTCAAGCTAAGGTAATCTAAAGTTGACCAAACCCGAGGGCATTGATGGCCGACCTAAACGAGCTTGAACAGCGCATGACGGCAGCCCTGGCGCGGATCAGCGCCACGATAGATCTGCTGCCTGCGCAAAAAATCGCCCGCGCCGATCAATCGGCCCTAATTGCCGACCTTCAGGCCCAGTTGGATCTGGAACGCTTGACCCTGCGCCAAAGCGTGCCAAGCCTACCTAGTGGCGAAGACCAAAACACCGCCGCCGAGGCCACCGGTTTACAAGCCCGCTTGGATGAGGCAGAGCTTGAAAATCGCCGCCTGCACGCAGCCGTTTCCGGCCTGCGCCAAGACCTGCGCCTGATGGAAGAGCAAGCCGACTCCCATTTGGCCCAAGCCCATCGCGCTACCGCAACCCTGCAGGCCGATTTTGACGCCTTAATCCAAGCCCGCGAAAACGAAACCGCCGAGATCGCCAAGATCTTGGCAGCCCTTGCCCCCTTGATTGACGCAGAAGAGGCGCATCCCAATGCCGGATCTTGAAATCACTGTCGGTGACCGCAACTTCACGGTCGCCTGTCAGGCTGGAGAAGAGCCCTACTTGCAGGCCGCTGCCCAAATTCTCGATGCAGAGGCAATACCCCTGCAAGCCAGGGTGGGCCGTTTGCCAGAAGTGCGGATGTTGTTGATGGCGGGTCTGATGCTGGCCGATCGGACGACCTCGGTGGAAGAGGACCTGCGCCGGGCCAAGGCGCGGATTGCCGAGATGGAGCGGTTGTTGAAGCATTCCGGGTCGGCCGATCCCGCCGGTGCGGCGCAGCAGGTCATGGCAAGTTTGGAGGATTTGACGGCGAAGGCCGAGGCCTTGGCCGACAGGATGGAGGCCCAGGTCAGTCAATCAGCCTGATCTGGGGCAAATATCGCCAAGTTATGCACGCCTAAGCCAGATTTTCTGGGAAAATCTTGCATGTAAAGCACTTACGGGAGGGCCGGTTGAGCCCAGATCATGCCACATCTTGAAGATTGCGTCGATTAGCAACGAGCCAAGTCCAGCGGCGTGTGAGCTTGCGCGCCGCTGTCATATTTTCGCCGCCCCTTAGCCTTCTTTGTTCGCTTCGCGGATCTTTTCCGAAGCGGCTTTGTCAAAGGTGACACCTTTGGCTTCCAACAACTGGTCCAACTCGCCCGACAGGGTCATCTCGGTCACGATATCGCAGCCGCCAACAAACTCGCCCTTGACGTAAAGCTGCGGGATTGTGGGCCAGTCCGAAAAGTCCTTGATACCCTGACGTATCTCGGCATCGGCCAGAACGTTCACATCGGCGAACTCGATGCCCATGTAGTTTAGCACCCCCGCCACACGCGATGAAAATCCGCATTGCGGCATCATCTTGGTGCCTTTCATGAACAAGACAACATCGTTCTTGGCCACGGTGTCTTTGATTGTGTCAATCGCGTTCATTTTTTCCTTTCGCCGCAGGTCAATCTGTGCGGTTCGGTTTTGGGATGAGAGTTAGTTTGGCGCTTTGGTGGTTAGGGCCAAGGCGTGCAATTCGCCCTGTGCCCCATCCATCTTGCCTTTGAGGCTGGCATAGACCGCGCGCTGTTGTTGCACACGGCTTTGGCCCTTGAAGCTGGCATCGATCACCTCGGCCGCCCAATGGTTGCCGTCACCGGCAAGGTCGGTGATGGTGATCTGCGCGTCAGGAAAGCTGGCGCGGATCAAGGATTCGATGTCATGGGCTTGCATGGCCATGGGGTCTCCTGTTCTTTGCATAAGATGTAGGGCGCGCGGGTCAGGGCTGCAAGGGTGCTTTGAAGGTCAGCCATTCATCGCGCAGGATGCCGTAAAGCATCAGATCGACAGCGCGGCCCAAGGCGGGGCGGTACCAATGGGCGCGTTGGCGGCCTTCAAAGACAAAGCCTGCCTTCAGATAGGCTTTTTGAGCGCGGGGGTTTTCGGACGAGGCATCCAACCACAGGCGCTGTGCGTGCAGGTCAACGAAGGCATAGTTGATCAGCGCGCCCAAGAACGCCGCGCCCTCGCCCTGACCGGGGCGGGCCAAGGCCAGACGGCGCAGTTCGACACGGCCAGAAGGCTCGCCAATCTCGCAATACAGCGCAAATCCTGCGGGGCCTGTCGCATCTTGCCAGATCACCAAGCGGTGGGCCGGGTTGGTCAGGTGGGCAAAAAGGGTGGCATCGTCATCGTCGGTGATGAAGGGCGCATAGGTGGGGTGCCCCGCCAGCCTGCGGATAAAGGCGAAATCTGCCGGCGTGGCTGGGCGAAGGATCATGCAACCGCCTTGGCAAAGGCACTACGGTACAGGGCTGATAGGGCCGCCAAGGGGGCGCTTTCTTGACCAAAAGTGACGAGATTGCCGCCAAAGTGACCGATGGTGGCGGCTGGGATCCCGTGGGCCGTGGCTTGGGCCAAAAGCGCCGCGGCCTTTGGGGCGGGCAGGGCCACCAGATAGCGGGCCTGATCTTCGCCATAAAGTGTCGCGGTATCGGCGGCGATTAGGGTCAGCCCTAAGCCTGCGCCTTCGGCCATCTCGAAGGCTGCAAGGGCCAAGCCACCGTCCGAAAGGTCGGTACACGCATGAAACGCCTTGCCATGGGCGCGGATAAAGCTGCCATGGGCCTTTTCGGCCGCCAGATCAACCGGTGGGGCATCGCCTGCCTCGATCCCGAAAGCCTCGGCGAGCAGGGCCGATTGGCCAAGATGGCCAAAGGTTGTGCCAATCAGAACCGCCACGTCCCCCGCTTGCGGCAGACCTCCGATCAGATCGCTAGCATTGGCTAAGATGCCCACAGCACCGATCGTCGGCGTGGGCATAATTCCTTTGCCATCGGTTTCGTTGTAAAGCGACACGTTGCCTGACACGATGGGCATATCAAGGGCAATGCAGGCCGCTGCAATCCCCTTCAAAGCACCTACCAATTGGCCCATAATCTCGGGCTTTTCGGGGTTGCCGAAGTTCAGATTGTCGGTCGTGGCCAAGGGCAGCGCGCCCACGGCGCACAAGTTGCGATAAGCTTCCGCGACCGCCTGCATGCCGCCACGTTCGGGGTTGGCCTTTACATAGCGTGGTGTCACATCGGATGTGAAGGCCAGCGCCTTTTTGGTGCCATGCACCCGCACCACACCAGCACCGATGCCGGGGCGGCGGATGGTGTCGGCCAGCACTTGGCTGTCGTATTGTTCATAAACCCAGGCCTTGTGGGCATAAGACGGCGCGCCGATCAGGGCGCGCAACGCATCCAGTGCGCCGATGGCGGGATAGGCGGGCAGGGGGGCTGCGGGCGGGGTTGCCACCCAAGGCCGGTCATATTCGGGGGCAGAAGAGGAAAGTTTGGACAAGGGCAAATCGGCCTTAATCTGGTCACCATGCAGGATCAAAAACCGATCCTCGGCAATGGTTTGCCCCACAATGGCAAAATCCAGATCCCATTTGACAAAGATCGCGCGGGCGACATCTTCCAATTCGGGTTTCAGCACCATCAACATCCGCTCTTGCGATTCTGACAGCATCATCTCGTAGGCGGTCATGTTCGTTTCGCGCTGCGGCACGGCATCAAGCTGCAGCTTGATCCCCAAGCCGCCCTTATCGCCCATCTCAACCGCCGAGCAGGTCAGGCCAGCAGCCCCCATGTCTTGAATAGATATCACAGCACCCGAAGCCATCAGTTCCAAACACGCCTCTAGCAACCGCTTTTCGGTAAAGGGGTCGCCGACCTGCACCGTCGGGCGCTTTTCCTCGATCGAGGCGTCGAATTCGGCCGAGGCCATGGTGGCCCCACCCACCCCGTCACGCCCTGTCTTGGCCCCAAGGTAAACCACGGGCATTCCGACACCTGAGGCCACCGAATAAAAGATCTTGTCGGCATCGGCCAAGCCAGCGGCAAAGGCGTTCACCAAACAATTGCCGTTATAGCTGCGATGAAAGCGCACCTCGCCGCCGACTGTCGGCACGCCAAAGGCATTGCCGTAACCGCCGACACCTTCAACCACACCTTTGACAAGGTGCGACGTCTTGGGATGCGAAGGCAGGCCAAAAGACAGGCTGTTCATCGCAGCAATAGGCCGCGCGCCCATGGTAAAAACATCGCGCAAAATCCCGCCCACACCGGTGGCAGCGCCCTGATAGGGTTCGATGTAAGACGGGTGGTTGTGGCTTTCCATCTTGAATATCACGGCCTGCCCGTCGCCAATATCCACAACGCCGGCATTCTCTCCGGGCCCGCAAATGACCTGTGGGCCTGTGGTGGGCAGCGTGCGCAGCCATTTCTTCGACGATTTATAAGAACAATGTTCATTCCACATGGCCGAAAAGATGCCCAGTTCGGTAAAGGTTGGTACCCGGCCAATGATGCTCAAAAGGCGGTCGTACTCATCAGGCTTCAATCCGTGGGAGGCAACAAGCGCGGGGGTGATCGCGGGTTCGGACATTGCAGTCTCCCTTATAGCGGCACAGGCCATCTGGCGGCGTTTGGCTGCGCTTTAGGGCAAGGGGAAAGAAAGGAAAAGCACCCCCTGCGGGGTGACGGCCAAAACCGGCGCTTTTTTTCGCCTGACGGGGCGCATGCGGCAGAGCATTGCAAAAAACCCGCTTGAGCCCCATGTTTTCATGCCCTGGGCACAAGCCCAACCTGTTGGGCATGTCTCCCCATGCGCCGTCAGGTCGAGGCCAGGTCGAGGCTGCGTGTGTTTTTTGGAAACGGCCTGCTTTGCAGGGGGCCTTACCTTTCCGCAGGGCTGACACAGTGCTGCCTGAGCTTTCGCCGAACCCATGATTCACATGTAAAAACAAAAAAAGGCCGAGCTTTCGCTCGGCCAAGTCCAACAGGGAGGTATGAAGCGTAAAGAGCGAACTCAATCACCGCTTCGAGTCTGTAGTTAGGTGCTGCACAGAAATTAGGCAACGGCAATTGGGCTGCTTATGCAGCAATTCCGTTATGCGCTGCGCGCATAGCACGCCGGTCTAACCGCCCCACGCTAGTCTTGCTGACGGCGGCGAAAGGCCATGATCTCGTCCATCACAAAGTCGCGAAACGCCGCCACGCGTTTGGAATGGCGCAGTTCTTCAGGATAGGCCAGAAACACAGGCACTTCGGCACTTTCCACTTCGGGAAGGACGCGGATCAGGTGGGGGGAATCTTCGGTGACGTAATCGGGCAGAACCCCGATGCCAAGGTGGTTCAAAACGGCCTGCAAGACGCCGAAGTAGTTGTTGACAGTTAGGGTCGAGGGGATGTCATGGCTCATCAACTCGGCCACCAGCAGGGCCCCTGCGGCCACTTGGGCTGTGCCCGCGTGCTGGCAGATCAGGCGGTGCGACGTCATCTCATCCATCGTTTGGGGGATGCCATGTTCTTCCAGATATTTGGGCGTGGCAAACAGGCGCATTTTGATCTGCATCAGGCGTTTGCGGATAAGATCCGCCTGCTGGGGTTCTTTCATGCGAATGGCGACATCGGCCTCGCGCATCGGCAGGTCTAGCACGCGCTCTTCCAGCATCAGATCGATTTTGAGGGCGGGGTACTTCGAATACAGGGCCGCCAAACGCGGGGCCAGCCACAGGGTGCCAAAGCCGGTTGTGGTGGTGACGCGCAACTCGCCAAAGACCTCATCCTCGCTATCGCGAATGCGGGCTGCGGCGGCATCCAGCCTGCGCACCATCTGGCTGGTGGCATCAAACAGCAACTCGCCCTGTTCGGTCAGGATCAGGCCGCGCGCATGGCGGTGAAAAAGGGTGACCGAAAGCGATTCTTCCAAAGCGCGGATCTGGCGACTGACGGCGGATTGGCTCAGACGCAGCACTTCACCGGCATGGGTAAGCGAGCCCTTATCGGCCACCGCGTGAAAGATGCGCAGCTTGTCCCAATCCATCATCGCAAAATCTCCCATAGCGCCGTTTAGCACAGATTGCGGTGTGACCCAAGGTTTTTACCCTGTAAACTATTTTGGGCCAAAGTTTCGCCAATTTGCAGAGCATTTCGCTTGGGGCGGCGGCTGCACTATCCTAAAGCGGCTTAAGAAAACCAATCAAGGGGTGGCGCATGGCGGTGGGCATATTCGATTCCGGCTTGGGCGGGTTGACCGTATTGGACGCCGTGGCCCGTAGGCTGCCCGCAGTGCCCTTTGTCTATTTCGGCGACAATGCCCATGCGCCCTATGGCGTGCGCACGCATGACGACATTTTTAACCTGACCTGTGCCGCCACCCAACGCCTGTGGGCTGAGGGGTGCGATTTGGTGATCTTGGCCTGCAATACAGCCTCGGCCGCTGCTTTAAAGCGGATGCAGGAAACCTGGGTGCCGCCGGATAAGCGTGTCTTGGGCGTGTTTGTGCCCTTGATCGAGGCGCTGACCGAACGGCAATGGGGCGACAACTCGCCGCCGCGCGAGGTGGCTGTCAAACATGTGGCGCTGTTTGCCACACCCGCCACCGTCGCCTCGCGCGCGTTTCAACGCGAACTGGCTTACCGGGCCGTCGGGGTGGATGTCGAGGCGCAGCCCTGCGGGGGGGTGGTGGACGCCATAGAGCAAGGTGACGAGATATTGGCCGAGGCCCTGGTGCGCAGCCATGTCGAGGCGCTTAAACGCCGGATGCCCTTTCCCGAGGCGGCGGTTTTAGGCTGCACCCATTACCCCTTGATGGCCGGCGCCTTTCAAGAGGCGTTGGGGCCAGAGGTGAAGGTTTATTCGCAAGCGAATTTGGTTGCGGACAGTCTGGCCGACTATTTGCATCGTCGGCCGGAATTCTTTGGCACGGGGGCGGAAAGCAAATTTCTCACCACGGGGGATCCGGCCTATGTGTCCAGCAAAGCCACGCAATTTCTACGCCGCAAAATCACATTCTTGGCTGCTTAAATCCGCCAGAACATCATTTTCGCTGCTGTATCGATTGACCGGAAGTGGATTTACAGTGTGCGAACGAAACAAGAAACGCATTTCTTTCTTTCATTTATACAACAAAGCAGGCCACATCCTGCGATGCAGCCTTTGCTTTAGGAACTGACCCGTTAACTTAAGGGCATATCAGGCACAAAGGATAATTTTTTCACACCAACGAACTTGTCCATGCAAGCCAAACAACATGACGATATCAACAATCAAATCCAGCCATTAGACTGAGCAATATGAACAGCATGGGTTCTGTTATTGGCGCCAAGCTTTAAGAACGTTTTGCGCATTAACATTTTAACGTTATTCTCAGATTGGCCTATTCGATGGCCAATTTCCTTATTGGAAGCCCCAACCAAAACCATTTCAAGCATGGAAATTTCGGATGGGTTCAAGACCGCTGTAGAGGATGTCGCCGAGAGTTTTTCAAATGCGGCAGATTTGAAGAAACTGCTGGGGAAGAAAATCTCGCCAGACAGGATAAGATTCAATGCCGGTAACAAAGCCGACAAAGGCATATCCTTCGGAATAAACCCCCGCGCGCCGGCTTTGATTGCTTTGACGACGAGCGATTGGTCTGAACAGCTTGAAAAAATCACAACCTTGGTTGCCGGAAGGGCGGCGACCATCTGTTCAACGCTGGCGATCCCATCCATTCCAGGCATGATCAAATCCAAAAGAACAACATCACAGGGCTTGGAGGTCGCCGCCTCCATCGCGCCTTGGAAGGTGGATTGCGATGAAACTGTCCCCACGATACGCGTTTCCAGAAAACTGCATATACACTCGCTTATCATCGAATGATCGTCAGCCACGATCACACTGATTGATGGCTGAGGGCTTGTGCTGTGAGCTTGGTATTCTGTTGTCGTCATGATTTCCACCCAATAGATGTCTGATGCACTGAATAGACTTTGCAAGCGGGGATGCCAGATTGCAGTTCCATAACCTACGATATCTTCAGGGTAGATGCACTACTCAAATTCGGTCCGTAAATCGCCCTTAGATCGCGTGAAGTGGCTTTTCCACTTTGTAAAGTACCTTTTAGAGAGTAAACCGACATTCCCCAAGTGGCCTACCGTCTGACGTCGACATCGCCTGATTGCGCCAGTTAAACAAGCGTTTTTTCCCTGAGCGGCGTCTGCGGTCGCGCAAACGCCTGGAACTGGGCGAATCGGGCCGTGAACCTGCAGCATCCTGGCC
>CAXNKP010000050.1:0-9802 GCA_964202815.1 Stagnihabitans sp.
ATCGCCCCCGATCGATGCGCCCCAGCCATCGCCCATGTTATCGGCGGTGTTGCCGCCATATTTGCCATCGCCCGCAATCGGATGACCCATTTCGGCCATATGCGCGCGCAACTGGTGGGTGCGGCCGGTGACAGGTTCTAACGCCATCCACGACATCCGCGCGCCCAAGAACCATAGCGTGAAAAAATCGGTTTGGGCGCGCTTGGCATCGGGATAGTCGGCCATCTTGGCGGGATGGATGCACAGCATCTTTTCGCCTTCGCCCCGCCCGCCCGGGGCCTTCATCAGGCCATATTTGATCGAGCCTTGCTTGGGGTTAGGTACACCCGCGACCAAGGCCCAATAAATCTTGCGCGTGTTGCGGTGGCGCAGCGCCTCGGAAAGCCTGCGCGCCACACGGTCGGTGCGGGCCAGCATCAACAGGCCCGAGGTGTCCTTATCAAGCCTATGCACCAGTTTGGGCTTGTCCTTATAGCCAAACTTCAACGCCTCGGCCAAGCCGTCGACATGACGCTCGCCCATGCCCGACCCGCCTTGGCTGGCAAGACCAGCAGGTTTGTTCAGGATGATCATATGCTCATCCTTCCACAGCACGGCGTTCTGGATCATCTTGACATCAGCCGCACTGATTTTGCCGTCAGAAACAGGCGCGGGGGCTGGCGTATCGGGCAAGGGCGGCACGCGCACCACTTGGCCGGGCAAAACGTGGTCAGACGCCTTGACCCGTCCCGATTCCACCCGCAATTGCCCCGTGCGGCACATCTTTTCGATCGCCCCTTGGGTGATGAGGGGGAACTTGCGCTTGACCCAACGATCCAGACGCTGCGCGCCTTCATCCTCGGTCACGGTGATCAATTGAACGGCACTCATACAAGAACCCTTTCGGTAAGGGCAGCGCCCAAGGCTAAAGCAAGGATAGAAAGACCGACTGAGGCTGCGACATAAGCCAGCGCCCCGCCGCTTTGGCCCGCTTGCCACAATTTCCACGCATCCAGCGAAAAAGCGGAAAAGGTGGTAAAGCCGCCCAAGATGCCGGCCATCAAAAGCGGCGAAAGATGGCTGCGGCTGGAAAGCGCCACAAAGAAAACACCCATGGCAAAGCTGCCCACCACATTCACCGCCAGCGTGGCCACAGGCGCGCTGATCCACAAAATCGTGAGATAGCGCAGCACAGAGCCGAGCGCGCCGCCAAGGGCGACTTGAGTGAGGGTCCAGATCATCTGTGTTCCTTGGGCGCGTCTGAGGAAATTGTCAACCTTTGGCCAAGGGGGCGTGCTTAGTCTGCTTGGCGTTTGGCGCGCAGTTTGGCGAAATACTCGATGCGTTTTTTCAGATCACGCTCAAAACCACGCTCGGGTGGGGCGTAGTAGACGGGGCGCTTCATGGCATCGGGGAAATAGTTCTGGCCGGAAAAACCGTCTTCGGCGTCATGGTCATAGGCATAGGTCGCCCCATAGCCGAGTTCTTTCATCAACTTCGTGGACGCAGGGCGAATATGTAGCGGCGGCGGAAGCGAGCCTGTTTGGCGCGCCGCCTCTCGCGCCGCTTTGTAGGCCGTGTAGACCGCGTTGGATTTGGGGGCGAGGGCGAGATAGACCACGGCTTGGGCTAAAGCCAACTCGCCCTCAGGCGAGCCAAGGCGTTCGTAAGTCTGCCAAGCGGCAAGGCAAACCTCTTGCGCCTGCGGGTCGGCCAAACCGATGTCTTCCACCGCCATGCGCGTGATGCGGCGGGCTAAAAAGCGCGGATCTTCGCCGCCTTCCAGCATACGGGCAAACCAATACAACGCAGCGTCAGGATCGGAACCGCGCACAGATTTGTGCAGGGCCGAGATAAGGTTGTAATGCTCATCCCCCGATTTGTCATATTTGCTGGCCCGCCGCATCAGGCGGGTAGAGAGTTGCTCGGCCGTCAGCGTTTGGGTCAGCGCCCAAGCGGCGACCTGTTCGATGAGGTTCAACAAGGTTCGGCCATCGCCCTCGGCCATCTCTATCAGGGCCTCACGCGCGAATCCGTCCAGTGGCAAGGCGCGCCCAAGGTCTTGTTCGGCGCGTTGGGCCAGACGTTCCAGATCGACAGGCGACAGGCGTTCCAGAACGATCACTTGCGCGCGCGACAAAAGCGCGGCGTTCAGCTCGAAGCTGGGGTTTTCGGTGGTGGCCCCGACCAAAAGGATCGTGCCATCCTCCATATAGGGCAGAAAGCCGTCTTGCTGTGCTTTGTTAAAGCGGTGGATTTCATCGACAAACAGCAGCGTGCCTTGGCCGTTCTGGCGGCGGATCTTGGCGGTTTCAAAAACTTTACGCAGGTCAGGAACGCCGGTGAAGATGGCTGAGATTTGCACAAAGGCCAGATCGGTTTGCTGGGCCAAAAGCCGCGCAATGGTGGTTTTGCCCACACCGGGCGGCCCCCACAGGATCAGCGACGACAAGGACTGCGCCCCGATCATCGACCCGAGCGGGCCTTGGGGCGACAGCACATGGGTTTGGCCGATCACCTCAGCCAAAGTCTGCGGGCGCAAACGGTCGGCAAGCGGGCGGGGTGCTGCGGGATGGGCTTGGGGCGTATCAAAAAGGTCTGACATGGGCGCAGATTACGCCGGAAGCCGCCATAAGCAAAGGGCCCGCACCATGGGTGCGGGCCCTTGCGATCACGGGGTAAGCGCAGATCAGCTTTCGTAGTTGTCCTCAGCCGCAACGCGTGCCTTGTCGGCAGCACCTTTGGCGGCTGGATCGCGGTCGACGAATTCGATGATGGCCATCGGCGCCATGTCGCCATAGCGGAAGCCCGCCTTCAACACGCGCACATAGCCGCCCTGACGCTCTTTGTAGCGCGGGCCCAGAATTTCAAACAGGCGTGCCACATATTGCTCTTGCTTCAGCTGCGACGAGGCCTGACGGCGCGCGTGCAGATCGCCGCGCTTGGCCAAAGTGACCAGCTTTTCGATGATTGGACGCAGTTCTTTTGCCTTGGGCAAGGTGGTCTTGATCTGCTCATGCTCGATGAGCGAGCCGCACATATTGGCGAACATCGCTTTGCGGTGTTCGTGGGTGCGGTTTAGGCGGCGATAGCCAGAGCCGTGGTTCATGATGTTCTCCTAGAACGTGTTTTGCTTTGTCTGGCAGGGCCTACGTGCGGCCCCACTCTCCTTGGGGTCTTGCGACCCAGATGTTCCCCGACTGCTCGGGCATTGCAGTAAGGTGCGCAGCCAGTGCGCACCCCTATTCTTTTAGAACTGGTCTTCGAAGCGCTTGGCCAGATCTTCGATATTCTCTGGCGGCCAATCTTCAACTTCCATGCCCAGATGCAACCCCATGCCCGACAGCACTTCCTTGATTTCGTTCAAGGACTTGCGGCCAAAGTTCGGCGTGCGCAGCATTTCGGCTTCGGTTTTCTGGATCAGATCGCCGATATAGACGATGTTGTCGTTCTTCAAGCAGTTGGCCGAACGCACCGACAGTTCCAACTCGTCGACTTTCTTCAAAAGCAGCGGGTTGAATTCCAAGCCTGCATCTTCGATGCCCTTGTTCGACGATTCCGGCTCTTCGAAGTTCACAAATACTGCCAGTTGGTCTTGCAAGATGCGCGCGGCATAGGCCACAGCGTCATCGGGGGTTAAAGAGCCGTCGGTTTCCACCTTCAGGGTCAGCTTGTCATAATCCAGCACTTGACCTTCGCGGGTGGGCGTGACTTCGTAGGACACTTTTTTGACCGGCGAGAAGATCGCGTCAATTGGAATAAGACCAATCGGCGCATCCTCGGGGCGGTTCTTGTCGGCCGACACATAGCCCTTGCCGTTGTTAACGGTCAGTTCCATGTAGACATCTGCGCCGTCATCTAGGTGGCAGACGATATGATCGCGGTTCAAAATCTCGATCCCTGAGGATTCCGAGATATCACCCGCCGTCACCACGCCCGGGCCCTTGGCAGAGATCGACAGGCGCTTTGGCCCTTCGACATCCATCTTCAGGCGCACGCCTTTGAGGTTCAAGACGATGTCGGTGACATCTTCACGCACGCCAGCCACGCTGGAAAATTCATGCAGCACATTGTCGATCTGCACCGAGGTGATGGCAGCCCCTTGCAGCGAGCCAAGCAGAACGCGGCGCAGCGCGTTGCCAAGCGTCAGGCCAAAGCCACGCTCCAGCGGTTCGGCAACCAAGGTCGCGGTACGCTGCGCATCCGGTCCGGCTTTGACAGCCAGTTGTTGCGGTTTAATCAGTTCCAGCCAGTTCTTGTGGATCATGCTATAGCCTCCATACTTGCCCGCTGCCTATGGTCCGAATGACAGCAGACGCCCGAGGATCTTCATTCAAGTTCAAACAACGATATCGGGCCCCGCAAATAGCACGGCCCGACGAGGTAGAAAAAATATTAGACGCGACGGCGCTTGGGCGGCCGGCAGCCGTTGTGGGCCAGCGGCGTCACATCACGGATCGAGGTGATGTTGAAGCCAACAGCGGCCAGAGCGCGCAAAGCCGATTCGCGGCCCGAACCCGGGCCCTGCACTTCAACTTCCAGCGTTTTCACGCCATGCTCTTGCGCCTTCTTGCCGGCATCTTCTGCGGCCATCTGAGCGGCATAAGGGGTCGACTTGCGCGAGCCCTTGAACCCCATCGTACCCGACGACGACCAAGCAATCGCATTGCCTTGCACGTCAGAGATCAGAATTTTGGTATTGTTGAAAGAAGAGTTCACATGCGCCACACCAGCGGCGATGTTCTTGCGCTCTTTCTTCTTGGTGCGGGCAGCCGACTTGCTGGTATCACGTGCCATTTATCTGTGCCCCTCTTATTTCTTCTTGCCGGCGATCGGCTTGGCCGGGCCCTTGCGGGTGCGCGCATTGGTATGCGTGCGTTGGCCACGAACCGGCAGACCTTTGCGGTGACGCAGGCCGCGGTAGCAGCCAAGGTCCATCAAGCGCTTGATGTTCATCGAGGTTTCGCGACGCAGGTCGCCTTCCACAGTGAAATTCGCGTCGATAAATTCGCGGATCGCCAACACTTCGGCATCGGTCAGCTGGTTGACGCGGCGTGCGCGGTCAATTTTCAGCGATTCGCAGATCGTCTCAGCGTTATGTGAGCCGATGCCAGTGATGTATTGAAGCGCAATCGGAACGCGCTTTGCGGTGGGGATGTTAACGCCAGCAATACGTGCCAAACGTGTTTTCCTTTATGTTGCGGTTCCGTTGTGCCAGAACCTTTTTTCACAACCTGACAAATAGACTTGCCAGAAACGATGGTCTGCCGCACGATTCCGCAGCAAGACACCGCGCCATATGGGCTTTTCACACAGGCGTCAAGGCCCGCTGCTGCCTTATCACGACTTGTCAATAACTTTCGCAACAGCTGCCGCTACGGCGTTTCTTTCAGCCAAGCCATTCACGGTCGAAAGTTGGCCCTTGGCGTAGTAGTAGCCAATCAATGGCGAGGTGTCGCGGTAATAGGTAAGCATGCGGGTGCGCAGGGCCTCTTCTGTATCATCAGCGCGGCGCTTCATGGTTGTGCCGCCGCAGGTGTCGCAGGTGCCCGACACCTTGGGCGGGTGGTTGGTGTCATGATAAACAGCCCCGCAGGTGCCACAGGTGTATCTGCCAACGATGCGCTGTTTAAGCGCCTCGTCTTCCACCCGCAATTCGATCACCGCATCCAAAGATTGGCCCAACCGCTCCATCAAGGCGCCAAGGGCGTCGGCCTGTTTTAGCGTGCGAGGAAAGCCATCAAAAATATAGCCACCTGCAGCGGCGCCGCTGGTCAGCTTTTCTTCGATAAGGCCCACCACAATCTCATCCGTCACCAAATGGCCAGCATCCATCACCGCGGCGACTTTGTGGCCCATATCGGTGCCTGAAGTACGCGCCTCTCGCAGCATGTCGCCAGTGGAAAGCTGAACCATCCTCCGCTCTTCTACCAAACGCGACGCCTGCGTGCCTTTGCCAGCGCCGGGTGGTCCAAGCAGAATGATGTTTGTCATAGGGTCAGCCTCTCCGTGCTACACGTCTGTTTTAACGACGCGCCGGAGGTTTCGCCACGGCCGGCCGCTTGCGACCGCGCAGTTGCGAACGTTCGATCAGCCCCTCGTATTGGTGCGCGAGCATATGAGACTGCACTTGGTTGATCGTATCCATAGTCACAGAAACGACAATCAACACCGAAGTCCCGCCAAAATAGAAAGGAATGGCGAATTGGTCGCGAAGAACCTCGGGCAGAAAACACACAGCAGCCAAATACGCGGACCCAATCACCAGAATGCGTGCCACCACATAGTCCAGATAGTCTTGTGTCTTTTTGCCGGGGCGGATGCCGGGGATAAAGCCATTCTGATTCTTGAGGTTCTCAGCCACATCCTCAGTCTTGAAGGCTACGTTGGAAGTGTAGAAATAGGTGAAAAATACAATCATGGCGCCTTGGAACAGCAGATACAGCGGCTGTCCCGGCCCCATGAAGGCCAAGATCGTTCCCATGATCGGGCTGGTCTGCGCGCCCGAAAACGTGCCAAGTGTCGAGGGCAGCAGCAGCAAAGACGAGGCGAAGATGGCCGGAATAACACCGGCCGGGTTCACCTTGATCGGCAGGTGGCTTGACCCGCCATCGTAAATTTTCATGCCAACCTGACGGCGGGGGTATTGAATGTGTATCTTGCGCAGCGCGCGCTCCATAAACACGACAAAGCCGATCACAGCTACAACCAAAACCAGGGCACCGATAATTACCCAAACCGGAACGACACCCGCCCGTCCTTGGCTTAGGAACTGCGCCAAAGCGCCCGGAATCTCGGCCACAATGCCGGTGAAGATGATCAGCGAGACGCCATTGCCGATGCCACGCGCAGTAATCTGCTCACCCAGCCACATCAGGAACATCGTGCCCCCGACTAAAGTTATCACGCAGGAAATCTTGAAGAACAGATCCGGGTTATGCGCCAAGCCGCCCGCGCCGATAGAGGCAGCAATCGCCCAGCCCTGAAAGATCGCCAAGGCCACCGTGGAATAGCGGGTGTACTGGTTGATCTTCTTGCGACCCTGATCGCCCTCTTTCTTCAATTGCTCAAGATGCGGGATCATCGACGCGAGCAGTTGGATGATGATGGATGCCGAGATGTAAGGCATAACACCCAGAGCAAAAATACCCATGCGCTGCAAAGCGCCACCCGTAAACAAGGAGAGCATCCCGCCCAACCCTTGGCCCTGTCCTTCCATGAAGGTCTTTAGGGCCGTGCCGTCAATGCCGGGCACTGGAATATAGGTGCCAAGGCGGTAGACGATCAGCACAAGGATCGTAAACACGATGCGCTGGCGCAGGTCTGTCGACTTGCCCAAAGCGCCCCAGCTTAGGTTTGCCGCCATTTGCTCTGCTGCTGATGCCATGGTCGGACCTTCTCCGTTGGTGATAGCTGTTGCGCCGCCTATCCGGTCTTTCCGGACGGCGGCGCGGGAAATCAACGCAGATGTAAGCGGTCTTAACGCCGCTCACAAGACATTATGCGAGCGGAACTTTACGAACCGATTTTCCGAATACCGGCAGCGGATCTGCCACTTTCAGAGTACCGCCTGCCGCAGCCACCGCTTCAATAGCCGAAGCCGAAGCACCAGTGACTTCCAACATCACTTTCGTGGTGATAACACCCTTGGCCAAAATACGGATGCCGTCATGCTTAGCCTTGGTCAGGCCCGCAGCCACCAGCGCGTCTTCCGTGATGGTCACCGAGGCATCCAGCTTGCCCAGACCGATGAATTTCTCGATCAGGCCCAAGTTGACAACGGCGAATTCTTTTTGATTCGGCTTGCTAAAGCCACGCTTTGGCAAACGCCGATACAGCGGCATCTGGCCGCCCTCGTAGCCGCCCAAAGCCACGCCCGAACGGGACTTTTGGCCTTTGATGCCACGCCCGGCGGTCTTACCCTTGCCCGAACCCGGCCCCCGCGCGACGCGTTTTTTCTTCTTGGAGGCACCGGCGTTGTCGTGCAGTTCATTCAGTTTCATGTCGCATACTCCTATGCCGGAACTGCCCTGGCTGCGACGGCGGGGGCAAACGCGGCGGATGGTTGATTCTGTGACCATAGGGGGCCACCGTGGGCGTATAGATGGGATGAGGGGGTGGATCAAGAGGCGTAGGGTGGGTGAAACCCACCGAGCACGGCGGCGTTGGTGAGGCGGGGTGTTCCGGCGGGTTGAAAACGTGGGCAAGACCTCTGCGCCCCACTAAAAGCTTTAAGCGACCTGAGGCTCACTCCAACCCGGCGATGATCGCGCGCAGGGTTTCAATCCCCTCGCCTTTTTCCGAAGATGTCAGCACAATTTCCGGATAAGCCGCCGGATGTTTTTTCAGCGCCGCCTGCACTTGGGCGATATTGGCCTCACGCGTGGCGGTGTTCACCTTATCGGCTTTGGTCATCACCACTTGAAACGTCACGGCGGATTTATCCAAAAGCGTCAAGATTTCCTCATCAACATCCTTTACCCCGTGCCGCGTGTCGATCAGCACAAAAGCGCGGCGCAGGGTTTGGCGGCCGGCTAGGTATTGTTTCAGCAGCGCTTGCCACTTGGCCACCACAGCCACAGGGGCCTCGGCATAGCCATAGCCGGGAAGGTCAACCAAGTACCGCTCTTCGCCCAAGGTGAAAAAGTTGATCTCTTGCGTGCGCCCCGGCGTGTTAGACGCCCGCGCCAAGTTCTTTCGCCCCGTCAAAGCGTTGATCAGGCTAGACTTCCCCACGTTTGATCGGCCTGCAAAGCACACTTCCAGCCGGTCAGCGGGCGGCATATGCACCATGGCCACCACGCCTTTCAGAAAATCCACCGGTCCGGCAAACAAAAGGCGACCCTTTTCCTTAGGCTCAAATTCCGGCTCTTGCGCCAAAGGGAAGGTCAGGCTCATCTCTCATTCCATCTGTCAAATAGGATCACAACGCAAAACACAACGGACGCGAAAATCTCGCGTCCGTTGTCTTGAATTTTGGCACGCCTGTCTTGGGCCAGTTGCCCCGTCATTTTCTCGGCGCTTTGGGGCTATTGGGCGCTTTGGGGCTATTGGCGGGCTTTGGGGCCGCTTTGGCCTTTTTCAAGGCCGCTTTGATATTGTCGAAGATATCGGGCCGGTGCCCATGGCTCCACATGATCATATACTGTTGGACGAAAGTGATCGTGTTGTTGGTGATCCAGTACAGCACCAGACCCGACGCGAAGCTGCCAAGCATGAACATAAAGATCCACGGCATCCACGCGATAATCTGCGCCTGTGTCTTGTCGGCTGGGGCGGGGTTCAGCTTTTGCTGCAACCACATCGACACGCCTAGCAAAATAGGCAAGAGCCCGATGAACACGGTGTGCAGGATGGTTCCTGTCGCTGGTGCAGCCCAAGGCAAAGCGCCAAAAAGGTTGAACAGCGACGACGTGTCGGGCATCGACAGATCTTTGATCCAGCCATAGAAGGGCGATTGCCGCAGTTCTATGGTAACGTAGATCACCTTGTAGAGGCTGAAGAAGATCGGAACCTGGAACAGCACGGGCAGACAGCCCGCCGCTGGATTGACCTTTTTCTGCTTGTAAAGCGCCATCATATCTTTTTGCAACTTGGCCTTATCGTCGCCCGCCTTTTCCTTCAGCACTTCCATTTCTGGCTGAAGTTCTTTCATCCGCGCCATCGAGACATAGCTTTTGTAGGCCAATGGCAGAACCAACAGCTTCAGGATAAAGGTCAGGCCGATGATCGCCAGCCCCATGTTCCCCAAGGCGCGGTGCATCAGGTGCAGCACGAAGAAGATCGGTTTGGTCAAGAAGAAGAACCAGCCCCAGTCGATCGA
>CAXNKP010000051.1:0-9768 GCA_964202815.1 Stagnihabitans sp.
TCAAGTCAGGCAGACGCGCCATGGTGCCGTCGTCTTTCATCACCTCGCAGATCACGCCAGACGGGTCGAGACCCGCCAAACGGCTGACATCTACCGCAGCCTCAGTGTGGCCCGCACGCACCAAAACGCCACCATCACGGGCCCGCAGCGGAAAGACATGGCCCGGTGTGGCCAGATCAGCCTTGCCCTTGGTCTGGTCGATGGCCACCGCCACCGTCAAAGCGCGGTCCTTGGCCGAGATGCCGGTTTCCACGCCCTCTCGCGCCTCAATCGAGACGGTGAAGGCGGTTTCATGCCGAGATGAGTTTTTCATCGCCATCATCGGCAGGCCCAAAGCGTCAATCCGCGCGCCTGTCAGTGTCAGGCAAATCAAGCCGCGCCCGTGCGTCGCCATGAAATTTATCACATCCGCTGTGCATTTTTCGGCCGGAATGCAGATATCGCCTTCATTCTCTCGGTCTTCATGGTCGACCAGAATATACATGCGCCCCTGACGCGCGTCTTCGATGATTTCTTCTACCGAAGAAATGGCGTCGGAAAATTCAGAATTTACTTGGGTCATCGTATCCTCGCAGGGGTTAAATGACCCTTAACGACAAATTGGGTCCTGCGCCAGATAGGGCACTTGGGGCTGGGGGCAAAGACTGTGGGTAAATAAAGTTGCTTCATGGGCAAACTGCAGCGCGTGCCTAACCCCATTCGCGCAGCCGCGCAACATAGCGCGCCATCGTGTCAACCTCTAGGTTCACTTTGTCACCTACAGACACCTGACCCCAAGTCGTAACAGCGCGGGTATGGGGAATGAAGTTGATGCCAAAACAGGCACCGTCGACTTCATTCACTGTCAACGAGGTGCCATTCAAAGCGATTGACCCTTTTGGGGCAATAAACTTGGCCAAAGCATCCGGCGCACGAAAGGTAACGCGCAGGCTATCGCCTTGCTCACGCAGGTCAACCACGTCAGCCACCCCATCCACATGGCCCGACACAATGTGCCCACCAAGTTCATCGCCGACCTTCAAGGCGCGTTCCAAGTTCAAGATAGAGCCGACTTTCCAGCCGGGCAGGTTGGTTTTGGAAACGGTTTCCGCCGAAATCTGCACATCAAACCAATTGCGTGGGCTTTGACCCAGATCGACCACCGTCAGGCAAACCCCTTCGCAGGCGATCGAAGCCCCAATGTCGATGCGCTTGACGTCATACTGCGTAGCGATCCGCGCGCGCAGATCGCCTTCCTGCTGCAAGGCTAGAACCTCGCCCTGATCGGTCACGATGCCAGTGAACATGGTGGACACTCCTGTTTGACCCTCAGGTAGCGTCGCAATGCACCTATCGCAAGCGCCGCTTTGAAAAACAGCCCCTCTGGCCTAATAGATATAGCGGATCTGTTCCGTCCAAAACCGCTCCATCCGCTTGAGGGAACTGTTGATCGTTTCCAACAGCTCTCCATCCATCACCGACCGACGCAGCAAAATGTCAGAGTGGCGTTCAAAAAGATCGGCCATGGTTTTGCGAACATGATGGCCCTTTTCGGTCAACCGCACGCGCACAGACCGACGATCAATGTCGGACCTTTGGTGATGCATATAGCCAAGGTCCACGAGTTTTTTCAGATTATAGCTGACGTTTGACCCCTGATAGTAGCCGCGCGACTTCAACTCGCCGGCCGTCACTTCATTCTCGGCGATGTTAAACAGCAAAAGCGCTTGAACCGCGTTGATTTCCAAGATGCCAAGGCGCTCGAACTCGTCCTTGATCACGTCCAAGAGCAGGCGGTGCAACCTTTCCAGCATCGCAAGCGTTTCAAGATAGCCTGCGGGCAGGCCCTTGGGCGTTACGTCCCGCAATGGGGCATGAAGTGTCATGTCAATGTTCCATTCCATCACCAATCGTTCAGTACAAATTCGGCACAAAATGGAAACATAACGTAAACAAAAGCGCGATTCGTTCGTTTTTTTGTTATTCCGCCCGCAAACGCCCCGCAGCAAATGCCCGCAAGCGGGCCACCAGCGGCGCGTGGTCTGCGGGTGCGGGCTTTTGGCCCAGCATCCAAGCCATCAAATCCTGGTCATGTTCGGCCAAAAGCGCGTCATAGGCGTCAAGTTCGGCCAAAGACATGGCGGAAAGCTGCATGTCGGCATAGGGGCCGAGCACCAGATCCATCTCTTTGGTACCGCGCCGCCAACTGCGCATGGCCATGCGTTTCAACCGCGCCTCAGCCGTTTCCATCAAGCCTCCTTGATCCCGGTCATCCCCGAGCTTATGAGGTTTTCCTACCATCCCCAAGCGGAGCCTGCCATGGCCTTCCTGTCTGACACACTTGCGCGCGTGAAACCCTCTCCAACCATCGCCGTGACGACGAAGGCGGCAGAATTGAAAGCACAGGGCCGCGATATCATCAGCCTCAGTGCCGGAGAGCCGGATTTCGACACGCCAGCGAATATCCGTACCGCCGCAAAAGCGGCCATAGATGCGGGCAAAACGCGCTACACGCCGGTGGATGGCATTCCAGAGTTAAAGAAGGCGATTTGTGCGAAGTTTTTGCGGGAAAATGGGCTGACGTATCAGCCCAATCAAGTGACGGTGGGCACCGGTGGGAAGCAAACCCTGTACAACGCGCTGATGGCCACCTGCAATACGGGCGATGAAGTTATTATTCCCGCCCCCTATTGGGTCTCTTATCCCGATATGGTGCTTTTGGCCGGCGGCACACCGGTTCCAGTGGTGGCGGGAATTGACACCCAATTCAAGCTGACACCCGCGCAATTAGACGCGGCGATCACACCAAAAACAAAGTGGCTTATCTTCAACTCGCCGTCAAACCCCACTGGCGCGGGCTATACCGCCGTTGAATTGCGCGGTTTGACCGATGTGTTGATGAAGCATCCGCATGTCTGGATCATGTCAGATGATATGTACGAACATCTCGTCTTTGATGACTTCAAGTTTGTTACCCCGGCACAAATTGAACCCGGCCTTTATAACCGCACGCTGACCTGCAATGGTGTTTCAAAAGCCTACGCGATGACAGGCTGGCGCATTGGCTATGCGGCCGGGCCCGTGGCTTTGATTAAGGCTATGGCCACGATTCAAAGCCAATCCACATCCAACCCCAGTTCTGTCAGCCAATATGCAGCGCTGGAGGCTTTGAGCGGCCCACAAAACTTTCTGGCACCCAACCGCCTGCTGTTTCAGCGCCGTCGGGATTTGGTTGTATCAATGTTAAACCAAGCCAAGGGGATAACCTGCCCCAACCCGCAAGGCGCGTTTTATGTTTTTCCTGATATCTCCGATTGTATTGGAAAAACCTCTGGGGCAGGAAAGTTTATCAGCAATGACGAAGACTTTGCCACAGCGCTGTTGGAGGAAACCGGCGTTGCGGTGGTGTTTGGCGCAGCCTTTGGCCTGTCGCCCAACTTCCGGATCAGTTACGCAACATCCGAACAGATTTTGGCCGAAGCCTGCAGACGCATTCAAAACTTTTGTGCCGATTTGGGGTGATTAATTCGAAGACGATCGGGTGGTTTCAACAAGGCCTGCCTGTGCCCTTTTCGTTTCTATCGAAATAGGATTTTTAGGGGTCTCAAGGGGATGAACCTGAAGTCGGTGAGGTTGTTCTTAGTAGATAAAATTATATGCCGTTGTTGACATCAGGATAATTGAAAGTATTGTGATGTGTTAACGCTGCATTGGGCAAGTGATTCACATGGCGCAGACCAATCTCTTAGAGCACATCTACAACACTTTGGAAGACAGCCAATGGTGGCCGCGCGATCGCTTGGTCGAGGGACAGCACAGTGAACTTACACGTCTTGTGGGCCATGCCAGATCAACCTCTGCATTTTATCGAACGCGCCTAGATTGTTTGTTTCGCCCAGACGGCACGATTGATTGGGACCGTTGGGTTGATATTCCGATCATGACACGCGCCCAATTGTCGACGGAACGGGCGTTCATACAATCAAGCCGCCCCATTCATGCCCATGGACCTTTTGGGTTGGTAAAAACCTCTGGATCTACTGGCGATCCGGTTGAGTTTTTGGTTACGCGGATGTTGAATGATCTGTCGGTGGCGTCGCTTTGGCGCGGGCAAAAATGGGCGAAAATGGATTGGTCAGACTCCCTGATACACGTGGGGGTAGCGACGCCAGGGCGAATCGTGGGGGATGTGATGGGCCCTTGGGGGCCTTTTTGGCAGAAACAGGCCGCAAAGGGGCGCCGAATTTTTGCAACTTACACCACCAAGGCCGAAGTGCGCACAAATCTGATAAAGAAGCACAGTGCCGGTTATGCATCTTTCACCAGCGGTATGGCGATTGAATTTTTAGACTATTTGCGCGCGGCTCATATTTCAGTGGACCTAAAGTCTGTTCAATTTATTGGTGGGACCGCGAATGAGTATATCAGAACAGAGTTTCACAATCTTGCAAAGGCTGGCACCATCGAACTGTATAGCTCCAAAGAGGGCGGGTCTATGGCATCCCCTTGCCCCCTAGGCCACGGTTGGCATCAAAACGCAGAATCTGTGCTGTTGGAAGTGGTGGATGATCTGGGAAAGCCCGTTGCACCGGGGCAATCTGGGCGGGTTGTGATCACACCATTTGGCAATACTGCGACCCCGTTGATCCGGTATGATCAAGGCGATTTGGCCGTTGCCGGACCAACAGAAATTTGCCCTTGCGGACGATCGTTACCACGCATCCACAGTTTTTCGGGCAGACTCAAACATATGTTCAGACGGCCCGATGGCGAGCTCATTGGTGATCTATCCATAGAGGCGCGTCGCCAATTGGGTGCCGGAACTTGGCAATTAGCCCGGGTTGGGGAGCATGCGTTCGAGATGCGCTATAAAAAACGCGATTGGGGCGTTTCTCCAGATATTGCAGAGTTTAGAAAGACATTTGCAATTGAATACTACCCCGAAGCACAGCTAAAAACCATCGAAGTTGATGAGTTTGTGCTCGGACCGACGGGCAAACATATGGAGCGACTGGATGAATGGGATCCTGCCTCGCAAATTGGTGTTTGAGTAGGTCATCGCGTCCCAATATCTTCCCTATGCGTGCCACATTGCTTGTCATGCCCCCCCCGCTCTGGCATGAAGAGGCATGAGCAAATCTTCCAGTACCTTCACCTGCACCGCCTGCGGCGCTGCCCATAAAAAGTGGAACGGCCAGTGCGATGCGTGCATGGCGTGGAACACGTTGGTCGAGGAATCACCGCTGTCAGCAGGGCCTAAAGGCCCTGTCGCCAAGGGCCGCACCATTGCGCTGACCGATCTTGCCACCCAGGCCGAGGCCCCACCGCGTGCCGCGTCTGGCATGGCAGAACTAGACCGCGTTTTGGGCGGTGGCTTGGTTGCGGCATCAGCCATTTTGGTGGGCGGGGATCCGGGTATTGGCAAATCAACGCTGCTGTTGCAGGCCACGGCGGCCTTTGCGCGGGCGGGGTTGAAGTGCATGTATGTCTCGGGCGAAGAGGCGGCAGCGCAAGTACAGATGCGCGCCCAGCGTTTGGGGCTGCAAGACGCCCATGTGCAACTGGGCGCTGAAACCAACCTGCGCGATATTCTGACCACGCTGGACCGCGAGCGCCCTGCCCTTGCGGTGATCGATTCGATCCAAACCATGTGGCTGGATAACATCGACTCCGCGCCTGGTTCGGTATCGCAAGTGCGCGCCGCCGCGCATGAGCTGGTGACATTCGCCAAAAAGCGTGGGGTGTCGGTGATCTTGGTCGGCCATGTCACCAAAGACGGCCAGATCGCGGGGCCGCGTGTGGTCGAGCATATGGTCGACACCGTGCTGTATTTCGAAGGCGAGCGGGGCCACCAGTTTCGCATCCTGCGCGCTGTGAAAAACCGCTTCGGCCCCGCCGATGAAATTGGCGTGTTCGAGATGACGGGGGCGGGCTTGGCTGAGGTTTCAAACCCCTCGGCGCTGTTTTTATCAGACCGCGAGAAAGCCACGCCCGGTTCGGCGGTTTTTGCAGGGATCGAAGGCACAAGACCGGTTCTGACCGAGATTCAGGCGCTGGTGGCCCCATCGACCCTTGGCACGCCCCGCCGCACGGTGGTGGGAATTGATGGCGGGCGGCTGTCAACGATTCTTGCGGTGCTCGAGGCGCGGGTGGGCATTTCGTTTGCGGGCTTGGATGTGTTCTTGAACGTAGCCGGCGGCTTGCGCGTCACCGAGCCTGCGGCCGATCTGGCCGTAGCGGGGGCCATTCTTTCGGCCCGCGAAGACATCGCCATCCCGCCCGATATGGTGCTTTTTGGCGAAATTAGCCTGTCAGGGGCGTTGCGGCCCGTGGGGCAGACGGAAAACAGGTTGAAAGAAGCGTCAAAACTTGGTTTCTCACAGGCGATCGCGCCGCGCTTGTCAAAATATACCCAAGCGAGTGGTATGAAGATGCGCGAAATGGCCGATCTGACGGCTTTTGTGGGCGAGATGTTTGGGGCGGGGTGACCGGCCTTTGAGTTAAACAGCGCAAGGCCGCGCGGGAGAGTGGAATGGACGGATTTACCCTGGTTGACGGCGTCGCGGCGGCAATCATCCTTTTGTCGGCCATTCTGGCCTATTCGCGCGGCTTTGTCCGCGAGGCGCTGGCCATCGCCGGATGGATCGGCGCGGCGATCTTGGCATTTATGTTCGCCTCTGCAGCCCAGCCCTTGGTCAAGGAAATTCCGGTGATCAACAAGGTGATCGGCGAGAATTGCGAAGTGTCGATGATCACGGCCTTTGCCATCGTCTTTGCGGTAGGGTTGATCCTAGCATCTTTGTTCACGCCGCTGTTTTCATCAGTGATCCAGCGGTCGTTCTTGGGCGGGATTGATCAAGGGATCGGCTTTGCCTTCGGCGCGCTGCGCGGCATTGTTTTGGTGGGGGCCGCACTTTTGATCTACGAGATTGCGCACCAATCGCTGGACATGGTGGAAAACTCGCGCGCTAAATCGGTGTTTGACACGTTTGACGGTGGAATTGAGGGGGCCCTTCCCGACAACCTGCTGAATATCGTCATGGCACGCTACAATGACCTCACCTCCAGTTGTCAGGGCACGACGCCAACGCCTGCGGCCGATGCCACGGCGACAGCCAGTGATGCAGCCACACCCACGACCGGAAACTGACCCAAAGCGCCGCGCCGCGCGATGTGGGCGTGACTTCCCCCTGACCAAGCCTTAAACGATGGCCAGATCCACCCGATGCCGGAGGAACCATGACCCATCCCTACGCCCACCCTTTCGATGATGATAAGCTGAAGGAAGAGTGCGGTATTTTCGGGGTGATCGGTGTCGGCGATGCCTCGAATTTCGTAGCCCTTGGCCTGCATGCCTTGCAGCACAGGGGCCAAGAGGCGGGCGGCATTGTGGCTTACGAACCCAGTTCCGGCTTTAACTCGGCCCGCCGCTTTGGTTATGTGCGCGACAATTTCACCAAGCCCGAGGTGATGAACACCCTGCCCGGGGCTTTGGCCATCGGCCATGTGCGCTATTCCACCGCAGGGTCCAAAGGGGCCACGGCCATTCGCGATGTGCAGCCATTTTTTGGCGAGTTTTCCATGGGCGGGGCCGCCATTGCCCATAACGGCAACCTGACCAATGCCGCAGCCCTGCGCAAAGAATTGATCGAGCGCGGGTCGATCTTTCAATCTTCCTCTGATTCGGAATGCATCATCCATTTGATGGCGCGCTCGATCCAAAAAACCATCCCCGAGCGGATGAAAGACGCGCTGCGCCGTGTGGAAGGGGCGTTTTCGGTGGTGGCCATGACACGCACCAAGCTGATCGGTGTGCGCGACGCTTTGGGCGTGCGCCCCTTGGTGCTGGGGCGCTTGGGCGATCAGTCTTGGGCGCTGTCATCCGAAACCTGCGGCTTGGATATCATCGGGGCCGATTTCGTGCGCGAGATTGAGCCGGGCGAGATGATCGTGATCGAAGATGGCAAGATCACCTCGTCACGTCCCTTCGGTGCACCTGCGTCACGCTTTTGCATCTTTGAACATGTCTATTTCAGCCGCCCCGATTCGATCTTGGGCGGACGGTCGGTTTATGAAACCCGCCGTCAGATTGGTGTGGAACTGGCCCGCGAAGCCCCGGTTGAGGCGGATTTGGTCTGCCCAGTGCCAGATTCGGGCACGCCTGCGGCGATTGGCTACAGCCAAGAAAGCGGCATCCCCTATGCGATGGGGATCATTCGCAATCAGTACATGGGCCGCACCTTTATTGAACCTTCTGAAAGCATCCGCAACATGGGCGTGCGGCTGAAGCTGAACGTCAACCGCGCGCTGATCAGGGGCAAGCGGGTGATTTTGGTCGACGATTCTGTGGTGCGGGGCACAACCAGCCGCAAGATCAAGGATATGATCCTAGAGGCGGGTGCCGCAGAGGTGCATTTTCGCATCGCCTCGCCGCCCACCGCTTGGCCGTGCTTTTACGGGGTTGATACGCCCGAACGCTCAAAACTTCTGGCCGCGACGATGTCTGAAGATGAGATGCGCGATTGGATCGGAGTGGACAGTTTGAAATTCGTCACCCTTGACGGGCTTTACCGCGCCGCAGGCGAGGTGGAGGGCCGCAACGCCAAGGCCCCGAAGTTCTGCGATGCGTGTTTTTCGGGCGATTACCCCATCGCTCCCTCTGACAAGATCGAAGAAGGCTTCGAGATGAAGGCGCAAGACTAAGCTCGCATTCCCCCAACCTGCCCTATTCAAGCCGATACCTTTAGGACTCTGCCACCATGACCCAAAACATCGCCCTTATCACCGGAGCCTCGCGCGGGCTGGGTGCTGCCATGGCCGAACAACTGGCTGCGCGCGGGTGGCATGTGGTGGCCGTGGCGCGCACGGTGGGCGGTTTGGAAGAACTTGACGACCGCGTGAAAGCGCTTGGTCTGCCCGGTGCGGGGGGCCTGACGCTGGCCCCGATGGATATCACCAACGATGACGCCATGCGCCATTTGTGCCTGTCGATCCATGAACGCTGGGGTAAGCTGAGCCTGTGGGCCCATGCCGCCATCCACGCAACACCCTTGGCCCCCGCAGGGTCTCTGGCCACCAAAGATTGGGAAAAGGCCCTTGCCACCAATATCCGCGCCACGGGGCAGTTGATCCCGATGGTGGAACCCTTGCTGCGGGCGGGCAGCGGTACAGCCCTGTTCTTTGATGATCCGCGCGGCGGGCAAAAGTTCTTTGGCGCTTACGGCGCGTCGAAAGCGGCGCAAATGGCGTTGGTGGGGTCTTGGCAGGCGGAAACGCTGCGCGTGGGCCCCCGCGTGGTCATAGCCAACCCTGCGCCCATGCCCACCGCCACCCGCGCACGCTTTTTCCCCGGCGAAGACCGCGCAGCACTTTATGCCCCAAGGGCAGAGGCCGCGCGGATTTTGAACGAGGTTTTGGCCAAGGGCTAAAGCGCTTTAGTGCCCTGCCGTCACTTCAACCAAGTGTCGTAATCGCTGACCAACAGATGGGTCGGGGCGACATCTTCTTCGATCGCCGCAAAGCGGCCAATGGGTTCGCGAAACACGTTGTCGGTGACGTCGTCGTTCACGGTCGACACCTCGCCAATCAAGACATCCCCACCCTCGCCCCAAAAAGCGTGCCAGTCCCCCGGCACCAGCGTGACCGATTCGCCCGGCGCCAGTTTCAGTTTTTGTCCCGGCGCATAGGGCACATCGATGCCGTCACAGCGCACCATGCCGCCGCGGTCAGGGGCGCAGTTGCCCTGATCGTCCGAACCGAACAGTTCCACCACCAACGTAGCGCCACCAC
>CAXNKP010000052.1:0-9696 GCA_964202815.1 Stagnihabitans sp.
CAGGCGACCTGCGCCCCCTCATGACGATCTGCGATCAGCCGAAAGATAAGAGATAGAATGGACCGGATCAAAAAGATCGACGGCGGGTTGCGTACACCGACCTGGTATGAAAGCGCCACACGCTGGACACAATTGACCTTGGTCGAGGACGATCCGCAAAGCTATGATTTAAACTTCTGGTTGGGCGTTTTTGACCAGACCCAATCCAACGCCACCTGTCTGTCGGCGGGCGGCTATGTCGCCTATTACCCCAGCAAGATCAACCTGCAACATGTCAGCCGCCATCTGGGCGACAGCGATCCCTTCGGCGACCTGGTGGCTGGGGCGCGGGCGCGGGGCATGCATGTCGTTGCCCGCGTTGATCCACACGCCGTTCATGCCGATGTGGCTGAGGCGCATCCGGAATGGATTTCGGTCACGGCCGAGGGCGCATTGCGCAGGCACTGGTCCTATCCCGAGGCCTTCGTGACTTGTGCCTGGGGCGACTACAACCGCGTCTTCATGAGCAATGTGATCCAAGAAATTGCCCATGGCTATGATATCGACGCCATTTTTGCCAATCGCTGGGCGGGGCATGGCGTGTGTTTTTGCGCGCATTGCGCTCAGGATTTTCGGGCCAAGACCGGCTTTGATCTGCCCCGCCTGCGCGATCCGCACAGTGAAGTCTGGCAAAGTTGGCTGAACTGGTCGCGCGAGGTTTTGACAGCCTTGGTCGGCCATTGGAACGGCGTTGTTGCCTCTGAACGCCCGCATGGACGGTTTATTCCCAACATCGGCAATTCCTCGATGCTGGATTTCACGCTGGAAGAGGTGAAGAAATACTGCCCGATCCTGTTTGTGGATCATCAAGGCCGCACTGGAGTTGTGCCCATTTGGTCGGCGGGCCGCGATGGCAAGCGGATGCGCGGCGTCATGGGAAACACGCCCATCGGATTGGTCACGTCAACCTCGGTCGAAGAGAAATGGCGCTGGAAAGATTCCGTGCAGGCGCCCGAAGAAATCCGCATGTGGATGCAAGACGGCATGGCGCATGGCCTGCGGCCGTGGTTCACTAAGTTCAACGCAAAAGTCCACGACACGCGCTGGTTGCCGCCCATTGCCGAGACGTTTCAGCTTCATGCCCGCCTGGAACCCGATCTGGCACATCTGGTGCCAAAGGCCGACATCGCCATGCTCGACCCCAGCACCACCCTAAGGTCATGGCATGCCGACGACCGGGATGAGGCCGAGGCGCATGAACTGGGCCTTTACCATGCCTTGATCGAGGCGCGTTTGCCCTTTGACCTTCTGTCCGATGTGACGATGTCCGATGCCATGCTGGACAGTTACAAGCTGATTGCCGTGGCCAATGCGGCATTCTTGTCGCAGGACCAATGTGACAGGCTAGAACGCTATGTCCGGCGCGGGGGAGGTTTGGTCACAAGCTTTGAAACTTCGATTTACGACGAACATGGCCGACGGCGTGATGACTTTGGCCTGGCCAATCTGTTCGGTGCCAGTGTCGCAGGGCCAACCTTTGGGCCGGTCAAAAACACCTATATTGAACTTGATAAGGCCGGACACGCCCTAACCGCTGGGTTCGCGGGGGCAACCCGAATCATGGGCGGCACCAGTCGCATTCCTTTGCGGTTGCATGGTCAGGTTGGAACCGACATCCCTTTCCGCTTCATCCCCGATTTTCCTGACCTGCCCATGGAAGAAATCTATCCGCGTGCGCCCGCAGACGCCCCTGCCGCCATCGCCCGCACCTTTGAGAGCGGCGGTCGGCTGGTCTATTTCCCCTGGAACATCGGAGAGATTTTCTGGGAGGTGATGAACCTTGACCATTCCATCCTGATCAGCAACGCCTTGCGTTGGGCGCTCAAGGCCCGCCCGCGGATCGAGGTGACGGGCCAAGGGATTATCGACATCGCCGTGCGCGAAGGGCCGGGCAAGATTGCGGTGCATTTGGTCAACCTCACCAATCCGATGATGATGAAGGGCCCGATCCGCGAGACCATTGCCATCGGCCCACAAGTTGTGTCGGTGGACCTGCCCGCAGGGGCAAAAAAGGCCACCGCCCGGCTGCTGGTCACAGGCCAAATCCCCGTCACACGGCTTTGTGGTGGTCGACTTGAGATCGATGTTCCAAGCATAACTGCCAGCGAGGTCATCCTGATCGAGATAACCGAATAGGCCCATGGGACGCTTTTTAGTCAAGCGTGTGCTTTACATGATCCCGACACTGATCGGCATCTCGGTGATTTGCTTCATCATCATCCAGTTGCCACCGGGTGATTTTTTGACTTCGGTTTTATCTTCGATGGCAGAGTCCGGCAATCGGCCGGATCAGGCGAGTATTGACCGATTGACAGCGCAATACGGGCTGGACCAACCGATTTATGTGCAATACTGGCGCTGGATTTCAGGCATTGTCTTTCACGGTGATTTCGGCTGGTCCTTTGACTGGGGGCAACCTGTCGGCCGTCTGATTTGGGACCGCTTGGGCATTACGCTTCTGGTGTCTTCGCTGAGCTTTGTGTTGATCTGGGTCATTGCCCTGCCGATCGGCATTTATTCGGCCGTAAATCGCTATTCGTTCGGCGATCACTTTTTCACGTTTCTGGGCTTCGTGGGCCTTGCTGTGCCCACCTTTATTCTGGCCCTGATCCTGATGTATCTTTCCTTCACCTATTTAGGCCTGAATGTTGGTGGTCTCTTCTCGCCCGAATACGAAAACGCGGCTTGGGGATTGGCCAAGTTCTGGGATCTTTGCCAGCATCTTTGGATCCCCATCGTTGTGATCGCGGTATCCTCAACCGCCGCGCTGATCCGTGTCATGCGGGCCAATTTGTCGGATGAGTTGAGCAAACCCTATGTCGTCACAGCTCGGGCCAAGGGCCTTTCGGAATTCACCTTGATCATGCGCTATCCAGTGCGCATTGCGCTGAACCCGTTTATTTCCACCATTGGCTGGGTGCTGCCCTCACTGATTTCCGGGGTCACGATCACGGCAATTGTCTTGAACCTGCCGATGGCGGGGCCGTTGCTGCTGCGGGCACTGGTCAGTCAGGATATGTATCTGGCGGGAGCCTTCATTTTGCTGCTCAGCGCGTTGACCTTGGTCGGCACCTTGATGTCGGACATCCTCCTCGCCCTTTTAGACCCGCGTATCCGGTACCAGTGATGCAAACCCCGCCGACAGAAGACCCGCACGAGATGGACCCACACTTGGCGGGTGCCGCTGGCAGTACCACGGCGGTTGCCAGCCAGTGGCAGTTGGTTGCCTGGCGCTTTGGTCGGCATAAGCTGGCTGTCATTGCGCTTTATGTCATTGTGTTTTTGTACCTCATCGGGATTTTCGCTGAGTTTCTGGCGCCTTACGCGACCGATACGACGCGCGCCAAATACACCTACGCCCCGCCGCAGGGGATTGGCCTGATCGTGCACCAGCCTGATGGCGGCTGGTACTTTGGCCTGCATTCTTTTGGATATGACATCACCGTGGATGAGGCCGCGATGCGGCGCAGTTTCACACCCAATCCGGATAAGGTCATCCCCTTGGGCTTTTTCGTCCATGGCGAGCCCTACCGATTTTGGTACATGTTTGACACTGATCGCCATCTCTTTGGCCCCACCGATCCCAAGGACATGGTTTACCTGCTGGGCAGCGACCGATTGGGCCGCGACATCTTAAGCCGTATGATCCATGCAACCCGCATCTCAATGTCGATCGGTCTGGTCGGGGTGGCAATCTCTTTGTGTCTGGGCATCTTTCTTGGCAGCATTTCAGGCTTTTACGGCGGAAGGGTGGACACGATCATTCAACGGGTGATTGAGATTGTCAGCGCTATGCCCACGATCCCCTTATGGATGGGCCTTGCCGCCGCCATACCACTGGGCTGGCCACCCACGCGGGTCTATTTCACGGTGATCGCCATTGTATCGTTGTTGGGCTGGACATCCTTGGCGCGAGAGGTGCGCGGCAGGTTTTTTTCCCTGCGCGGCGAAGATTTTGTCACAGCGGCCCGATTGGATGGGGCCAGCGAAATGCGCATCATCTTCCGCCATATGCTGCCATCCATCACCAGTCACATCCTTGCGATGGTGACGCTGGCAGTTCCTGCCATGATCATTGCAGAAACCTCGCTGAGCTTTCTTGGGATAGGCCTGAAGCCGCCGGTGGTGAGTTGGGGGGTTTTGTTGCAAGATGCGCAGAACCTGCGAGCGATTTCCAACGCGCCTTGGCTGCTGCTTTTTCCCTCGCTTGCGGTGATGCTGGCGGTGCTGGCGTTTAACTTCCTTGGCGACGGCCTTCGTGATGCGGCAGACCCCTATGACGCATGATCCAACGCCAACCTTGTCCGTCCGCAATTTGACGGTGCAATTTGCGCTGCGCCACGGCACATTGTCGGCCGTCAACGATGTCAGTTTCGATTTGTGGCCGGGCCGGACGCTGGGCCTTGTCGGCGAAAGCGGGTCCGGTAAATCCGTGACAGCGCGTGCCTTGATGCAACTGGTCGATCCGCCGGGCAGCATAACCGGTGGGCAGATCCTGTTCGGCGACGCCGACATTGCCAAGATGCCGCGACGGGGCACCGAGATTCGCCGAATCCGTGGCGCGCAGATCGGCATGATCTTTCAAGAACCGATGAGCTCTCTGTCGCCCGTCCACACGGTCGGGTCGCAGATCGTCGAGGTGCTGCGCCTGCATCTCAAGCTCAGCCGCGAGGGCGCACGAGCGCGTGCGATCGAACTGATGCGTTTGGTGGAAATCCCTGATCCCGAACACAATATTGATCGCTACACCTTCGAGTTTTCGGGTGGCATGCGCCAAAGGGTGATGATCGCCATAGCTCTTGCCGGCGACCCGGACGTCTTGATCGCAGATGAACCGACCACAGCACTAGACGTCACCACACAAGCCGAAGTTCTGGATCTGATCAAGCGCATCCAGCGAGAACGCGGCATGTCGATGTTGCTGATCACCCATGACATGGGCGTGGTGGCAGAGATCGCCGACGATGTCGCGGTGATGTATCGCGGCAAAATCGTTGAGTCAGGGCCAGTTGATCAGGTGTTTCACCAGACAACGCATCCCTATACGCAGAAACTCTTGGCCTCGGCCTTGAAACTGGAACGCGCGGCCGATCAGAAAAAACAAGACCTAAGGCCCCCAACCGCGCGAGTGATCTTGAAGGTGCGTCAGTTGGGCAAGACCTTTGGCGCTGGCAGCAACGCTTATGGCGCGCGCACCACCCAAGGCGTGCGAGCGGTGCAAAATGTCAGCTTTGATCTTCTTGAAGGCGAAAGCCTTGGCATCGTTGGCGAGAGCGGTTCAGGCAAGACCACATTGGGCCGCCTCATCCTGCGCGTCATCGAACCGACCGACGGCACCATCGAATATAGCCCAGATACGGGGCAATCAGTTGATATACGCGCTTTGAACAAGGCTGGTCTGCGCGGCATCTACCGACAAATCCGCTTTGTTTTTCAAGATCCCTTCTCGTCGCTGAACCCCCGCATGTCCGTGCGCCAGATTATCGGCGAACCCTTGCAGATCAACGGCATCGCCTCGGGTCAGGGGTTGGTCTCCAAGGTCAGTGACTTGCTGGAAATGGTCGGGCTTGAACCCGCCATGATGGAGCGTTATCCCCATGCTTTCTCGGGCGGCCAGCGTCAGCGCATCGGCATTGCGCGGGCCCTCGCACTCGATCCCAGAATTCTGATCGCCGATGAGGCGACCTCTGCGCTGGACGTCTCGGTGCGCAGCCAAATCCTTGACCTCTTGCTGGATCTGCAAAAGCGATTGACGCTGAGCGTCATTTTCATCAGCCATGACATCGGGGTGGTGCGGTATTTCTGCGACCGCGTGGCGGTGATGCGCCATGGCGAGATCGTCGAGATCGGCGATGCGCAAACCATTTGCACGTCTCCAACACATCCCTATACCAAAGCACTGATTTCCGCCGTACCTTACCCCGACCCCAGAACGCCGCGTATGAACCAACGCATCCGGTTTATTGAACCCCAAACACAAAAGGCACCACAATGAGCAAAGTAGCATTCCTAGGGCTTGGCGTCATGGGCTATCCTATGGCGCGTCACCTGAAAGCCAAAGGCCATGACGTGACAGTCTACAACCGCACAACCGCAAAGGCCGAAAAATGGGTCAGCGAAAACGGCGGCTCTTTCAAATTGACGCCAAAAGAAGCGGCCATGGGTCAGGATTTTGTTTTCACCTGTGTCGGCAATGACGACGATCTGCGCAATGTCACGCTTGGCCCGGATGGCGCGTTCGAGGGCACAGCAAAAGGGGCGGTGTTTGTCGACCACACTACGGCTTCGGCAGGCATCGCGCGCGAGTTGCACAGCGAGGCGATCCGTCACGGTTTTGACTTTTTGGATGCGCCCGTGTCAGGTGGGCAGGCTGGTGCCGAAAATGGTCAACTGACGGTCATGGTCGGCGGCGATCAAGCCCCCTTCGATCGTGCCCAACCCGTCATCATGAGCTTTGCCAAAGCCTGCCGTCTGCTGGGCAATTCCGGATCCGGACAGGTTGCCAAGATGATGAACCAAATCTGCATCGCAGGTGTGGTGCAAGGTCTGGCGGAAGCCATCCATTTCGGCAAGAATGCCGGGATGGACATTGAAGCGGTGATCGAAGTGATTTCAAAAGGTGCAGCGCAAAGTTGGCAAATGGAAAATCGCTATAAAACCATGAATGTCGGCAAGTTTGACTTCGGCTTTGCGGTCGACTGGATGCGTAAGGATTTGTCAATCGTGCTGGATGAGGCGCGCAAGAATGGCTCCAAACTGCCTTTGACGGCACTGGTGGATCAATTCTATGCTGACGTTCAAGACATGGGCGGCAAACGTTGGGACACCTCCAGCCTGCTGGCCCGCTTGCAACGCTAAGCGCCATTGACCCGCGCAACGGCAAGGAAACCATATGGCCAAGACGCAATCGCCTCCTGTCGCGCGCCAGCTTTCGGTTCGTGCCATTATGGAGACGATCCTGCAGCGCGGCCCGACCTCGCGCGCTGAACTGGCCAAACAAACCGGATTGTCGCGGCAAACGACGACGCAAGTTGTCCTAGAATTGGAACGTGACGGCTGGTTGCAGGTCAGCGGTCGCGTTCAAGGCCCCTTGGGTCGCAGCGCCCCAACCTACGAGATGAACCCCGCCTCTGCCCATGTGCTTGGCATACGGCTGGAAGGGGCTGTGTTGCAAATGGCCGTGGCCGATATTCGCGGCGACGTTGTGGTGGAAACGTCAGAAGCCACCGATCCGCGCGGCGGACGTGCGGTGGTGCATCAGGTTGGCCGGATGTTTCAGGCGCTGATAACTTCAGCCTCTATTCAGCGCGACAGGGTGAAATTCGCCGTGATGGGCACGCCCGGCGTCGTGGAACCCAAGTCTGGCAGAATCGAGATCGCCCCCTCGATCCCCCACCTTAGCGACATCAATGTGGTCGCCGAAATGCGCGTCGAATTGGGTTTGCCGCTGTCCATCGAAAATGGGGTGAAGCTGGCGGCCTTGGGGGAACTGTGGCAAGGAGCCGCACGCGGTGTGCGCAATTTCGCATACTTTGGCATCGGAAGTGGCGTCGGCATGGGGATTGTCGCCGATGGCAAGCTTTTGCGCGGAAGCCGTGGCGCGGCGGGGGAAATCGCCTATTTGCCCATCGGCGGCGACCCGTTCGACCCGGCGGGATTTGTGAACGGCACGTTCGAAATGGCCGTCGCCAGCGCGGCGGTGGTGCGCCGGTTTGAAGGCTACGGTGGCGGGTTGAACCAAAGCATCGACCAGATATTCCAAGCCCTTACCGCAGGCGATGCCGCCGCCGAGGCAGCGGTTGATGAAACCGTTCGACTGGTGGTCTTGGCGATCCGCGCTGTCGGTTCTGTGATGGATCCTGAATTGTTTGTGCTGGGCGGTAGCCTTGGCCGGCGCGTTGAATTGCTGGATCGCATCCGTGCCCTGTTGCCACGGGCCATTCCGCACCCGGTTCAGATCACCACCTGCCATCTGGCCGACCGCGCGACATTGGTCGGGGCTTTGGGCCAGGCGCTGGATCAGTTACATGCCGAACTCTTCGGGGTCGAAGCCATGAATGAGGCCGCCTTGGCGCGGCGATACATCCATACAGCCTAGGCAACAATGTCCTATCATCAGCCAATCATCCAACCGCAGTCGCCTGCGAGCTGACCAAATCAGCCGATCCGCCCGCAAGGGGTCGCGCATAAATACCCCTCCGCAGCCGTCTTGGCCACACGCACCTGCGCCCTATCCAGCCAACTTCCATCTGCGCGGGGTGACATTGACGATGGTATCCCCGACACTGACCATCACATCGCCTTCCTGAATATTGACCTGCAACCGCATCGCGCGGTTCGCCAGGCTTGCCAGGGCCGCGGTGTCATTCTCTGAAAAATTCGTAACTTGAAGATTGTCAAAACGCACAAGGCTGTTTTTGACCTTGTCCCACCAAATCTCGGCCATTTTGCCGCCATAAGAATAGACCATGACCTTGCGGGCTTTGCCACAGGATTGCCGCATGACCTTTTCGCTGGGCAATCCCAGCGCAACCCAAACATCCAACTCGCCACTCAGGCTTTTTTGCCAAATGTCCGGTTCGTCATCTGTGGAAAGGCCCTTTGTCATTTCCAGGTTTTCATGGGCATTCAGCGCAAAAGCAACGATGCGCAACATCAGCCTTTCATCTGTTTCCGATGGGTGTTTGGCAACAGTCAGTTTATGCGTTTCATAATAGTGCCGATCCATGTCGGACACGGACAGTTCGACTTTATATATGGTGGCATTTTGCGCCATGCTTTTTCCCAAATCTTCAAATCTGAACTGTCTTACTGGGTGTGGTGCGTTTGAGAAAGCAAATAAAGGCCATAGGTCTTGGGATCAACGCAGTTTGGCAGATCACCTGAAAGGATCCGACCCTTTGCGCAACCGGCTTGGCCACTGCCGTTCAGCCAGATAGTCTTGCATCGTTTCGGGAATGGGCTTTGTGTGACATGGGCCGCATCGCAGATATGCGCAGCACGGGCGAGACGGGATCGGGTCTTGCCATGCTTGCCGCCAACTTTGGGCGTTCAAAGCGTGTTTCTTGCCCCATTTTGCGGGACCATCGGCCAAGCCATATCGGCGTTGATACCGTCAAAGGCACGCCACCTCGGCTTCCTATCCGCAGCGATGGTCCTGCGATCCTTCCATCGGCACCCAGCCAAACCGGCTTTGGCCGGATGGCAGCAAAGGTGGGTTAGATCACCCACCCTACGATTGCTTTGGGCACCTTTTTTGTCGTATCACAGGTGGATAGCCCATAAAGGATCATGCTGCAGCCCCAGAGGTTTGGCGGATGAGGGGTGGTTTACACGGGGGTGGGGTTAGGTAAGCGGTGGGTTAGGTGACCCACCCTACTGATGCTCATCGCGTCACGGATAAAGGTCGTTGATAAGGTCTTCCCAAAACTCGAACAATTTCTTGGCGCAATCATCAAAGTAAACAATTCTGCCACCTTCGTGAAAAACGACTGCGCATGCACTGTATCGCCCTTGACCGTAGCCGCCGCTGCCGTAAGTGCTCGTCTGTAAGTAGGTATTAGCGATGTGGGTCATCATTGTAGAGGGGTTGATAGTAAGTTTAACGTGTTTAGAAGCGTTTGAAAGATCGCGAATGAACGCCGCTTCGGGAACAAT
>CAXNKP010000053.1:0-9627 GCA_964202815.1 Stagnihabitans sp.
GACAATGCGGTCTATGACGCCTTCAAGGAAGGCGCTGATCTAAAGCCCGGCGTCAACGTGATGGACCTTGCTGCAGGCGGTGTGGACGTGGCCATGGATGACAACAACGCCGCCCTCGTCTCGCCAGAGATGAAGGCCGCTGTCGAAGACGCTGCTGCCAAGATCAAATCCGGCGAGCTGAAGGTGCACGACTATACGTCTGACAACACCTGCCCCGCTGGCCAGTTCTAATGGCTGACGCGATACAAGGGGGGCGGCAGGCAACTGCCGCCCCCGTTTTGCCCTATGCCATCGAACTGAAAGGCATCTCGAAAGCCTTTGGTCCGGTGCAAGCCAACCGCGACATCAACATCGCCGTGCCGCGCGGCACGATCCACGGCATCATCGGCGAAAACGGCGCGGGCAAGTCGACGCTGATGTCGATCCTTTATGGCTTTTACAAAGCTGACGCGGGCGAGATTTTTATCAACGGCACGCTCACCGCCATCCCTGACAGCCAAAGCGCCATCCGCGCGGGCATCGGCATGGTGTTTCAACATTTCAAGCTGGTGCAGAATTTCACGGTGCTGGAAAACGTTATTCTAGGGGCCGAAGACGGCCCTTTGCTGAAATCCTCGCTCACCCGCGCGCGCGCCGAGCTAGAGGCGCTAAGCCGCGAATATGATCTGGATGTACACCCAGACGCCGTGATCGAAGACCTGTCTGTCGGCCACCAACAGCGGGTCGAGATCCTCAAAGCCCTGTACCGTCAGGCCGAAATCCTGATTTTAGATGAACCCACCGGTGTTCTGACCCCCGAAGAGGCCGACCACCTGTTTCGCATCCTTGCTGGCCTTAAGGCCCGTGGGCGCACGATCATCCTGATCACCCACAAACTGCGTGAGATTATGGAGACGACAGATACCGTTTCCGTCATGCGGCGCGGTACGATGGTGGACACGGTCAAAACCGCCGAAACCTCGCCCCAAGCCTTGGCCGAACTGATGGTGGGCCGTAAAGTCTTGCTAGAGGTCGAAAAGCGCCCTGCCACCCCCGGCCGCGACGTGCTGGTGGTCGAAAACCTGACAGTGCAGACCGAAGGCGTTGAGCGTTTGAAAGGTGTCAGCCTGACCATCCGCGCGGGCGAGATTTTGGGCATCGCAGGGGTTGCGGGCAACGGCCAATCCGAACTGCTGCAAGCCTTGGGCGGCATCGCGCAGGCCACGGGCCGCATCACACTGAATGGTGTCGATCTGCCCTTGAAGGGGCGCAAGGCCAATGGCCAGACCCGCCGCGCCGCAGGCATCGCCCATGTGCCCGAAGACCGCCAAACCCTTGGCCTGATTATGGACTTTGCCGCATGGGAAAACGTGGGCTTTGGCTATCACAACGCCCCTGAATACCAAAAGAACGCGCTGTTCATGGACAATGCAGCCCTCAAAGCCGACACGGCGCGCAAGATGGCCACCTTTGATGTGCGCCCGCCCATCCCCACCTTGCCCGCCAAATCCTTTTCTGGTGGCAACCAGCAAAAGATCGTCGTCGCCCGCGAGATCGAGCGCAACCCCGACCTTTTGCTGATCGGCCAGCCTACGCGGGGTGTGGACATCGGGGCGATTGAATTCATCCACAAGCAAATCGTCGCCCTGCGTGATGCTGGCAAAGCCGTGTTGCTGGTTTCGGTTGAATTGGACGAGATCATGAGCCTATCTGACCGCATTCTGGTGATGTTTGACGGCAAAATCATGGGTGAGCGTGACCCTAAAACCACCAACGAACGCGATCTGGGCCTGTTGATGGCCGGAATGACCGGCAGCGACCCTGTGAAGAAAGAGGCCTAGGATGGACAAGTTGCCCCGCTGGGCCGATGTGGTCTTGGTGCCGCTGATCTGCCTGATCATCGCCTTTGCTTTCTGCGGCATCCTGATCGCCGCCATCGGGCAAAGCCCGCTGCAGGCGATTTGGATCATGATTGACGGATCGTTCGGAACGACCAACGGCTTGGGCTATACCCTGTATTACGCCACCAACTTCATCTTCACGGGCCTAGCGGTGTCGATCGCCTTTCAGGCCAGCCTGTTCAACATCGGTGGTGAAGGGCAGGCGACTTTGGGCGGTTTGGGTGTGGCGCTGTCGTGCCTGCTGATCCCGTGGCCGCATTGGTCGCTGGCGCTGTTGGGGTCGCTTGCGGCGGGGGCGGCCTGCGGGGCGGCTTGGGGCTTTGTGCCTGCCTGGCTGCAAGCCAAACGCGGCAGTCATATTGTGATCACAACGATGATGTTCAACTTCATCGCCTATGCTTTGATGAACTATGTGCTGGTCAACCTTCTGCGCCCGATGGGCAGCATGGATCCGGCCTCAGCCCGATTTGACAAGGCCTTTAATCTGCCCAAACTGGGCGATATCTTGGGCTTGGTTGGGATACCCTTTTCCAACAGAAATCCGGCCAACATCTCTTTTGTGATCGCCATTGCCTTGGCGGTGGCGGTGTGGGCGCTGATCTGGCACACAAGGCTGGGCTACGCCCTGCGCGCCTTTGGCAAGCAGGAAAAGGCCGCGCTTTATGCGGGCATTGATCCGGTCAAGATCACGATCTATGCCCTGCTGCTATCGGGCGGGATTTCGGGGTTGATGGCGGTGAATGCCGTGCAGGGCGCGGCCCACCGCTTGGTGCTGAACTCGGTCGAGGGGGCGGGGTTTATCGGGATCGCGGTTGCCTTGATGGGGCGCAACCATCCTTTTGGCATCGTCATTGCGTCTATTCTGTTTGGATTTTTGTATCAGGGCGGCTCGCAACTGGCCATGGGCACCACGATCCCGCGTGAGGTGATTACTGTGCTGCAAGCCTTGGTCATCCTGTTCACGGGGGCGCTGCCCTATATGGTGCAAAAACCGCTGGAACATTTGTTTGCGAAGGGCGGAGGGGCCAAGTGATGGATCTGGCGAGTTTCCTGCAAATTCTGGATTCCACAATCCGGCTGGCCACGCCCTTGCTGTTTGCTTGTCTGGCGGGGCTGTATTCCGAACGCGCGGGCGTGTTTGACATTGGGCTAGAGGGAAAAATGCTGGTCGCGGCCTTTGCGGCGGCGGCGGCAAGCTATGGCTCGGGCAACGTTTGGGTGGGGGTGTTGGCGGGGATTGGCGCGGCCTTGATGTTTGCCGCCATCCACGGTCTGGCCAGCATCACCTTTCGCGGCAATCAGTTGATTTCAGGTGTGGCGGTGAACTTTCTCGCCTCGGGCCTGACGGTGGTTTTGGGGGCAAGCTGGTTTCAACTTGGCGGGCAGACGCCGGCCTTGGTGGACGGTATGCGCTTTGCCGAGATCACCTTGCCCTTCGCCGCCCCCGCGAACGAAAGCGGGGATCTAGGGCTTTTGGGTGGTATCTACAGCCAAGTTCTGTCGGGCCATTCGATCTTGGTCTATGTCGCCTTGGCCTGCGTGCCGCTGACGTGGTGGGTGCTGTACCGCACCCGCTTTGGCCTGCGCCTGCGTGCTGTGGGTGAAAACCCTGCGGCGGTGGATACGGCGGGGGTGTCGGTGACGGGCCTGCGCTATGCGGCGGTGGGGATCACTGGGGTTCTGTGCGGGTTGGCGGGGGCCTATATGTCGATGGGCCTGTCGGCAGGGTTCTTGCGCGAAATGACAGCGGGCCGTGGCTATATCGCCTTGGCCGCGTTGATCTTTGCCAAATGGCGTCCGTGGTATGCGCTGATGGCTTGCCTGCTTTTCGGCCTTCTGGATGCCATAGCGATCCGGTTTCAAAACATCGACATTGGCGTGCTGGTCATTCCGGTGCAGTTCACCCAAGCCCTGCCCTATATCCTGACCGTGATCATTCTGGCAGGCTTTGTCGGTAAAGCCATCCCCCCCCGCGCCGGAGGCGAGGCCTATGTCAAAGAGCGTTGAGATCATCCGCGAGCGTGCCGGAAGCCAACCCATCCAACTGGCGCTGATCTTGGGATCTGGCTTGGGGCATCTGGCCCATGCGGTGGAAGGGGTTTCCATTCCCTATGCGGACCTTCCGGGCTTTCCCCATGTCAGCGTGTCAGGCCACAACCCCAGCTTGCATGTGGGTATGCTAGAGGGCGTGCGCCTGGCCGTGCTGGGCGCGCGGGAGCATTACTATGAAAAGGGCAATCCAGCCGCGATGCGGCTGGCATTGGAGACGCTTAAAGCGCTTGGCGTCAGCTCTGTGATCGCCACCAACGCCGCAGGCAGCCTGCGCGCCGATATCCGGCCGGGCGATCTGATGCTGCTTTCAGATCATATCAACTTCTCGGGCCTGAACCCCTTGATCGGAGAGCCGACCGACGCGCGTTTTGTACCCATGACGGATGCGCATAATCCGGCGATGCGGGTGGCCTTGCAGGCAGCAGCCAAGGCCGAAGGCGTGGCGCTGCCCGAAGGTGTTTATGCTTGGTACTCTGGCCCTAGCTTTGAAACTCCTGCAGAAATTCGGGCGATCAAAATTCTGGGCGGTGATGCGGTGGGCATGTCAACCGTGCCCGAGGTGATCTTGGCGCGCTTTTTGGGCCTAAAGGTCGCGGCGATCTCCACCATCACAAACATGGCGGCAGGCCTTTCGGACGAAAAAATCAGCCACGAGCACACCAAAGCCATGGCCCCTTTGGGCGCGGCCAAGCTGGAAAAGATCCTGCGCCGCTACCTGCGCACTTTGAGATAATCTCTCGCAAAAGACGACCGTTTTATGCGTGATTTCCCCAAGGATTTGAGGGACATGTGCGACTTTTTGGCCCCACATTCCTCGCAATTGGACACTTGGACGAAAACTTGACCAGAAGCGTTTGACTTGGGGTGAAAAGCCGCGCAAGCGTAAACAAAACAGGCGCGCCGAAACCGGCACAACCCCCACAGGCACGATGCAGTTGTACCTTCCCATCGCCGAAGTCTCGGTGAACGCCTTTGTCCTTTTGGGACTTGGCGGGGTGATCGGCTTTTTGTCGGGCATGTTTGGCGTGGGTGGCGGATTCTTGATCACACCTTTGCTGATGATGATCGGCGTGCCCCCCGGGGTCGCAGTAGCCACGGGGGCCAATCAGGTTGTGGCCTCGTCCATCTCGGGCGCATTGGCGCAGTTTAAACGCCGCGCGGTGGACTTGCCGATGGGTGCCGTTTTAACCGGCGGGGGCTTGGTTGGCTCCACAATAGGCGGCTATGTCTTTGACTTGATGAGCAGGCTTGGCCAAACCGATGTCTTTGTGCAACTATCTTATGTGCTGTTCTTGGGCCTTATTGGCGGGATGATGCTGGTGGAAAGCATCAATTCCTTGCGCCGCACAGGCAAGGCCCGCGTCAAGCGCTCGCATGTGCATTCCTGGGTGCACCGGATGCCATTCAAGATGAAATTCCGCGCCTCAGGGCTTTATATCTCGGTGATCCCGCCCTTGCTGGTGGGGGCGGCGGTGGGCTTTTTGTCGGCGATCATGGGGGTGGGTGGGGGCTTTGTGATGGTGCCTGCGATGATCTACATTTTGGGGATGCCCACCAAGGTTGTGGTCGGAACCAGCCTTTTTCAGATCACTTTTGTGACGGGATATACCACGCTGGTCCATGCCGTGACCCACCACACGGTGGATATGATGCTGGCGCTTTTGCTGATCATCGGCGGGGTGATCGGCGCGCAGATCGGTGCGCGGGTCGGGGTGCGACTGAAAGCCGAGCAGTTGCGGATCTTGCTGTCACTTCTGGTGCTGGCGGTGGCGGTGAAGATCGGGTTTGACCTGCTGCTGACCCCTGCCGAATTGTACTCGGTCACGCGGGTGGCCACATGAAGGGCTGGCTTTTGGGTTTGTGCCTGATGGCCCTTCCGGTGCAGGGCGAAGAGATCGTCTCGGGTGTCAGCCAATCGGGCGTGTCGATCACCACCAATTTCGACGGGGCCTCGATCCTTGTCTATGGGGCCGCCTTGCGCGATGCGCCCGCCCCCGCTTGGCCCCTGATGGAGGTGATCATCACAGTCGAGGGCCCATCGACCCCCTTGATCATCCGAAAGAAAGACCATGTGGCGGGCATCTGGCTGAACCGTGGATCGGTTAAAATCACGTCAGCACCCAGCTTTTATGCTGTGGCCTCGACCAAGGCCGTGGCCGATATTTTGCTGCCTGCGGAAGATGCCAAATACCACATCACCATCCCCCAGACGATCGACACCGCAGCCGCCCCCAGCGCAGAACAGACCCCCTATATCGAAGCCCTGCAACGCATCCGCCAAGCGTCAGGATCGTTCGTGCTGGCCCCCGATAGCGTGCTATTGCTGCGCCAAGCACTGTTTCGCACCGATATCAGCCTGCCCGCCAATCTGGTCGAAGGCCCCTATAAGGTGCGCATCTTTCTAACGCGGGGCGGCGCCGTGACGGATATGCAGGAAAGTCAGATCGACGTGCAAAAAGCCGGGGTCGAGCGGGCTTTGTACAAGCTGGCGATGGAGCAGCCTTTGATCTATGGGCTGCTTTCGCTGCTGATGGCCATAGTGGCCGGCTGGGGTGCGCAAGAACTGTTCAAGCGGCTGCGGATTTAAGCTTAGGGGTCAGGCATCAGAAAATGCGCGGTGGCTTGGGCAAAGGGCTTGGCGCGGTTGTCTTGCCAAGCTTGCACCTGTACCGTGGCAAAGCGCCGCCCGCTGCGGGCAACGGTGGCGCGGGCATAGGCATCGCGCGGCAGGCCAGAGCGCAGATAATCCACGGTGAAGGTGATGGTCTTTGGCAGGGCGGGGAAGGTTTCGGCGGCAGGGTCCATCCGGCCGTCTTCCATATCCTGCCAAAGGTTGGCCCATGCCAGTTCAATTATGGCCGCCACCTCTAAAAACGCCGCTGTGGCACCACCGTGCAGCGCGGGGATCGCCGGATTGCCGATGAGCGAGGGGTGAAAGGGCAACACGGCCGTCAGTTCATCGCCGCGCCGATCAAACCGCGCGCCCAGAAATCCGATATAGGGCACGCCCGCCACCAAACGGGCCAAAGCCGCCTCGCGTCTCGATTTCACAACTTCGACTGGTTCAGGGGGCTTTCGGGTCATGCGGGCGGCCTTTCCAGCGTGAAGGTGCCCGTACCCATGGCAACCGGGCGGCTTTCATCTGCATCGGTGGCGGTGACACGCACAAAGGCCACAGTACGCGTGACATGGTGGCAGACAGCCCGCGCGGTGATGGCCTGACCGGGGGTGGCCGGGCGCATATAGTCGATGCGCAGATCCAGCGTGGCCGTCGCAGCCGGTGCCGAAGGATGGCACATGACAGCCGCCCCCGAAGCTGTATCCATTAGCGCCGAAATAGCCCCGCCATGCAGCACGCCCGTGGCCGGATCGCCGATCAGGCGGGGATCATAAGGCATGGTGATGGTGGCGCTGCCCGCCGACATCTGGTCCACGATCATTCCTAGGCTTTGGGCATGGGGCAGCGATTGCATCACCGCCTGAGCATGGGTCACTTTATCGGTCATGTGGATCTCCTTGCCCGCATTGTGGACTGTCAAGGCGCAGGTGCAAGGGGGTTTGGCCGTTTTGTCATGGCGCTCAGACAGGCTACCCATAAACCATGTCGCGCCTAGCCCTGACGGCGGACGCCTCCGGCGGGGGAGTATTTGCGCCAAGATGAAAGATCAAGGTCCACCCCACCCTGAGGCTCCGTTTTGGCTATCCGGCATGTCAGAGTGGGGCTTCACCTCGGGCGGTCATCGGCTCTCCAGCCTGTACCGCGTGGACAGTCTGGCACCTTAACCTTAATATGCGGTTAGTTCATCTTGGTCTAAATACTCAAAAGGGCAAGGGGCGATCAGAAGTCTTAGAAGGGCCGTCATCGCGGGGTTGTGGCCGTGGGGCGAAGACGGATAGCTTCAGGGCAGAATTAGTGCAGGAACGTTGCCATGACCGAGGCCTTCATTTTCGACGCAATCCGCAGCCCGCGCGGGCGGGGGCGGGCGGATGGCAGTTTGAATGAGGTCACAGCCGTGGCCCTGTCTGCGCAGATGCTGGATGCCTTGGCGGCACGCAATGGGCTGAGCGGCCATGCGGTTGAGGATGTCATATGGGGCAATGTGACCCAAGTGGGCGAGCAGGGCGGTTGCTTGGCGCGGTCGGCTGTTCTGGCCTCGTCACTAGATCAGGCCATCCCGGGCCTTTCGATCAACCGATTTTGCGCCAGCGGTCTGGACGCCGTCAATCTTGCTGCCAACCAACTGCACGGCGGGTTGGGGCAAGGTTACATAGCCGGCGGGGTTGAGATGATGAGCCGCGTGCCGATGGGATCGGACGGGGCCGCGATTGCCGTGGACCCAAGCCTAGCTATGGGAAAAGGCTTTGTGCCGCAGGGGATCTCGGCTGATCTTATCGCCACCGAATACGGCTTTAGCCGCGAACAGGCCGACGCACTGGCCGTGGAAAGCCAGCGCCGCGCGGCGGTCGCTTGGGCCGAAGGCCGCTTTGCCCGCAGCATCGTTCCGGTCTACGATCGCAACGGGTTGATTATTCTGGCACATGACGAATACATGCGCCCGGACACAACGCTGCAGGCCCTAGCCGGGCTAAAACCCGCCTTCCAAGCGATGGGCGAGGCGATCCCCGGCTTTGATAAGATAGCCTTAATGAAATATCCCCACCTAGAGCACATCCACCACATCCACCATGCGGGCAATTCCAGCGGCATTGTCGACGGGGCAGCCGCGGTCTTGATAGGTGATGCCGCATTTGGCCTTATGCACAGCCTAAAACCGCGCGCGCGCATCCGCGCCACGGCCAAGATCGGCTCTGATCCCACGATCATGCTGACCGGCCCTGTACCCGTCACCCAGCGTATTCTGGCTGGATCGGGCCTCGTCGCCCACGATATCGATCTGTTTGAGGTGAACGAAGCCTTCGCCGCTGTGATCTTGCGCGTTCAGCAGGCCTTTGACCTTGATCCGGCGAAGGTCAACGTCAACGGCGGGGCCATCGCCATGGGTCACCCATTGGGTGCCACGGGGGCAATGATCTTGGGAACGCTGCTAGACGAGATGGAGCGCAGCGATAAATCGCTTGGCCTTGCCACGCTTTGCGTGGCCAGCGGCATGGCAGCGGCAACGATTCTAGAGCGGGTTTAAGGCATGGCTGTCTTAGTCTGTTGCCACCTTGATCCATACGTTTTTCACAGGAACCAAACCCATGCCTGACTTCCTATATGCCCTCGACAGCGACGGTGTTGCGACCATCACTTGGGATGTGGCGGGGCGGTCGATGAATGTCTTGTCGCTGGCGGGGATTGACACGCTAGAGGCGTTGATCGACCGCGCCTTGGGGGATGGGGCGGTGCGGGGGGTGGTGATCACCTCTGCCAAGAAAGACTTCGCGGGGGGGATGGACCTGCACGTCATCTCGCAAATGCAGTCGGGCGGGGCCGAGGCGATCTTTGCGGGGGTGATGCGGTTGCACCATCTGCTGCGCAAGATAGAACGCGGTGGCATGGAGTCCAAGACCCTGACGGGAGGCAAGCCCATCGTGGCGGCTTTGCCGGGCACGGGGTTGGGCATCGGGTACGCACTGCCGCTGGCCTGCCACCGCATCTTTGTGGCGGACAACCCCAAGGCCAAAATCGGCCTGCCAGAGATCCTCGTGGGCCTCTTTCCGGGGGCAGGCGGCACCACACGTTTGGTGCGCA
>CAXNKP010000054.1:0-9535 GCA_964202815.1 Stagnihabitans sp.
AGGCGCGCACGCGGTAGGCTTTGGGGCCTAGGCGCAGATCCAAGCTAGCAGGTTGCACTTGGGTCGCATCAACCGGCGGATGGGCTGTGATAGAGCCTTGCGCGATCAATTGACGCAGCGTTTGCGCGGGCAGCACACCGAGGCTGTTCATGGGCAGGCCTTTCGCGTCAAAAGCTTCATTTCAAACAAAAAACCGCCCGCAAGGCCAGATGCCCTACAGACGGTTTTTGCAATGGTCGGGCCGGAGAGATTCGAACTCTCGACCTCCCGCCCCCCAGACGGACGCGCTAACCAGGCTGCGCTACGACCCGACAATGGAGACGTTACATAGCGATATTCCGGGCCGGAGCAAGCAGGAAAATGCAGGGCTTGGGACATGGCAGCGCGTGCCTAGCGCTCTGGTCGCGGGGGTTGGGCCATGCGGGCGTGGAGCAGGCGAAGACGTCGGTGCAGATCGCGCAGCGCCGGGCGGCTTTGGGCCACTGCGCTGACGGGCAGGGGCTGCAATTGGGCTGCGACTTGAGCCAAGGCTTGCGAGGGTGGGGCAAGGGCATCCGGCCTTTGGGCTGGTCTTGCGGGGCGCGGCGGTAGGCTTAGGATCTCTGCGGGCTCTGCCTCGACCCAGATATGGGGGGCTTCAGGGGCGTCATCGGGCGCGCGGTCAAGCAAAAGAGGCAAGCCGGGCTGGTCTGGAGTGCGGCGCTTTGCGGCTATGCGGGCCTTTCGCGGGCCCGAAGGGGCAGGGCCAGGGCCGATTTCGCGCAGCGGCGGCGGGGGCTGCTCTTGCGGGAACAAGGATTGCACGGTTCCCGCTTGCGTCCCAACGGCCTTAGACGCAGGTCGACGGGCTTTGGGGGTAAGGGTCACGACCTGCAATTCGTCCAAAGGCGCCACGACGGGTGCCAAGGCAAGGGCCTCTGCGCCATCAAGTTCGGCCGCCTGTGCGCCGCCAATCGTTGCGACATGCCGCACGCCTTGTGCGCGCAGCAGGCTTTGCACCTCTCGGATCGTCAGGCCATCGACATGCAGCAATTGCCGGATGCCCGACACCAACGCGACATCGGTGGGGCGATAATAGCGCCGCCCGCCGGCACGCTTTATCGGCTTGATCTGCGGAAAACGGCTTTCCCAAAAGCGCAGCACATGGGCGGGGATGCCAATCGTTTCAGCCACTTCCGATATGGTGCGGAATGCATCAGCCGCCTTGTCCATCCACCGACCTTTGCTTACTTGACGCCGTCCGCCACGCGATCTTTCATCAGATGCGAGGGACGGAAGGTCAGCACCCGGCGTGGGGATATCGGCACTTCGTCGCCGGTTTTGGGGTTTCGGCCGACGCGCGCGGTTTTGGAGCGCAGCGAAAAGGTGCCAAAGGAGGAAATCTTCACCGACTCGCCCGCGACCAGCGCATCGGACACATGTTGCAAGACAGATTCAACCAACTGGGCCGAATCGTTACGCGACAGACCCAATTCGCGAAACAGCGATTCGCTCAGGTCCATCCGTGTTAAAGTTTTCTCTACCATTCTTTCCCCCTTATCCTTCACTCAAAGATGCTGTGGATCAAATTGCGAGTCAATAACAATGACTTGATGCAGGATCGATGGTTGGGCGTGTTGAAGCGATAGTGCGCCCGGATAAAAATTTTTGGGTTGGCCTATTAAGAGCCCCGATTTACCAGCGCAGCACCACCGCACCCCAGGCCAAGCCACCGCCAATCGCCTCTGTCACGATCAGATCGCCCGGCTTGATCTGGCCGCGCTGCACACCCACTGACAGCGCCAAGGGGATCGAGGCGGCAGAGGTGTTGCCATGGTCTTGCACCGTGACAATCACCCGCTCCATCGGCACCTGCATTTTTTTGGCTGTGCCTTCGATGATGCGAATGTTGGCTTGGTGGGGCACGATCCAGTCGACATCTTCACCATTCAGCCCGGCCTTTTCCAAAGCGGCATGGGCTGTTTCGGCCAGCTTTTCCACGGCGTGACGGAAAACTTCTTTGCCTTGCATCCGCAAATGGCCCGTTGTGCCTGTAGAGACGCCACCGTCCACATAAAGCAGGTCTTTCAATCGACCGTCCGAATGCAAATCGGTGGACAAAATGCCGCGATCTGCCGAGGTGCCGGTTAAGTCTTGCCCCTCTAACACCAAGGCGCCCGCGCCATCGCCAAAAAGCACGCAAGTGCTGCGGTCTTCCCAATCCATCAGGCGCGAAAAAGTTTCCGCGCCAATCACCAGCACGCGTTTGGCTTGGCCCGAGAGGATGAAGGCATTGGCCGTGGAAAGGGCATAAACAAACCCTGCACAAACGGCTTGAACATCAAAAGCGAAGCCTTGGGTCATGCCCAGTTTGCCCTGCACCATGCTGGCCGCAGATGGAAAGGTCAGGTCGGCGGTCGATGTTGCCAGCACGATGGCGTCGATATCGTCAGGGGTTAGGCCCGCATGGGTAAGGGCCGCTTGGGCGGCCAAAGTTGCCAGATCAGAGGTCGTCTGGCCGTCTGCCACAAAATGGCGGCGTTCGATGCCAGAGCGACTGCGGATCCATTCGTCGCTGGTTTGTACAAGATCTTCCAGTTCGGCATTGGGCACAACGCGGTCGGGCAGGTAATGCCCAACGCCCTTGACCACGGCGCGCAATGTCATTCCGGTTGTCCCATTCCCGCATCATGGGGCGGCAGTTGGGCCCCGTCTTGCATACTTTGCCCCGAGGCCACAGCCGATGCAACCCGCGCCGCAAGCCTTTCGCGAAAGCCTGAGCGGCCGAGTTTATAAGCCATATCGATGGCGGCCGCGACGCCGGTGGCATCCGAGGAGCCGTGCGATTTGACCACGATCCCGTTCAAGCCCAAAAACACCCCCCCGTTAGACCTGCGCGGATCCATGCGGCTGCGCAGACGTTTGAGGGCATTCATCGCCAGAAGGGCTGCGAATTTGGAAAGAATCGTGGCGTTAAACGCCTCGCGCAGGAAATCGGCAATCAGGCGGGCGGTGCCTTCGCCCGTTTTCAGCGCGACATTGCCCGTAAAGCCATCGGTCACAATCACATCGACCCGGTTTGAGGGCAGATCAACGCCCTCGACATATCCAATATACTCATAATCACCACGAGATGCGGCTTCGGCAATCAGGTCGCTGGCGGCCTTAAGCTCGGCGCTGCCCTTGTGTTCTTCAGTGCCCACGTTCAGCAGGCCGATCCTTGGCCGCGCCAGCCCCATGCCGTTGCGCGCGTAAGAGGCGCCCATCATGGCATATTGCACCAGATCTGCGGCATCCGCCTTAATGTCGGCGCCCGCATCCAGCATAAGATTGTACCCACCCGGATTGCGTGAGGGCCACAGGCACGCGATGGCGGGGCGGTTTACCCCCGGCAGGCGGCGCAGGCGGATCATGGCCACCGCCATCAACGCGCCTGTGTTGCCGCAACTGACAGCGACAGACGCCGTGCCTGCGCGCACCGAATCAATGCAACCCCACATCGATGTGCCCTGACCATGACGCATCACTTGGCTGGGCTTGTCCTCCATCGTCACGACGCGGGCGGCGTGTTGGATTGTCACTTGGGCCAGCAAGGCCGGGTGGCGGGCCAAAAGCTTGGTCAGATCGGCCTCGTCGCCATGCACGATGAAATCGGCATCGGGCATTTGGGCAGCGCAAATGGAAAGACCGGCGACAACTGCCGCCGGTCCGCGATCGCCGCCCATGGCGTCAATCGAAAGCACAATCCGCTTACCCACCAAACCCCTAGACCCCTGCGCCCCTTGGGCAAGCGTGCCGATGGCATCAGGGCCTTGGCTCGCGCGTGTCATGGGTTTACCCGGCCTCTGGCCTAGGTGGCGCGGCTTACGCCGCGTCCTCGTCCGACACCGAAGCTGCGGTCGAGGCCACAACTTCGCGGGCATCGTAATGGCCACAAGCGCCACAAACATGGTGCGGGCGCTTCAATTCGCCGCAGTTGGAGCATTCTGCCGGGTTTGCAGCCACAAGAGAGTCATGGGCGCGGCGCATGTCGCGCTTGGAAGAGGTTGTACGATTCTGCGGGACAGCCATGTCACACCTTAAACTGAAGGGGATAGACCCCTGATTTCTTTGCGATTTCCACTTTGCTGATCAGCGGTCTACACCCTTGACCAGCCTCTTGGATGAGGCGCGGACCATAGACGGATTTGGGCCGCGTGCAAGCCCTTTTCTGCAAGTCTTTCATATGCCTGTCACAGTCGCGCCAAGCATCGTGTGGTCACGAACCCGCCTTATCGCTGTCTTTGCCCTTCAGGACCAAGCCTGCCAAACCGGCAAAGGGTTTCAAATCGCCCTCGCGCAGTGCGGCCGTGCCAGGTTGTGTAAAGACAGCCTCGCCCAGTTCAACGCCCGGCGCGCGGGGGTAAAGCGGCAAGGCGAGCGTCAGAGCTTCTATGGTGACAGCGGCCGCGTCGATGACTTCGGGCAGGGCCTCGGTCGAGTCGTCCTCAGGGATCTCCAGCTCATCCGCTTCGGGCAGTTTGTAATCGGCCAGATAGTGCCGCCGCACGGCTTCTTTCAGCGTGGTTGTGACGGGATCCAGCGTCACGGAACACGGTTGCACCACGGTGGCGGCAAGTTTGCCTTCCAGCACCATATCGCGCTTGCCGGCGGGGCGGATATCGCCGTCAAAGGTCAAGACGGGCAGGCTGATCAGGCCCAAGACCTGGGCGATGGCCTGCCGTTCGGGACCCGAAGGATGAAACCGCACATGGGTGGATGTGCGGCCGGCAATGGCTGTGACCTTGAAGGGCAGGCTGGGCAAATCTGCCCCGCCAGGAGCCAAAACAGGGGCTGCAGCGGGTGGGGCATTGGGTTTGGGAGCTTTGGTCATGGGCGGGTTCCTTGCGCTAGCTTCGGGCTTAGAACCGCCGTGGGCGGCGGGTCAAGCGTTCCTTTCTTGAAACGGCCCCCTTGCATGATGTAAGCCATGGTCGAGGGATCGTTTTTCTCGTCCCGAAAACTGCGGGATTGGGCGAAGCGGGTCTAACCTTGCCGTCGGTGCGGTTGGGCAAAGGTGGTGGGATCCAAGTTTTGGGGTCGGGCCAGGCAGGGCAGGGGAAGGCAAGGCGTTGGGCATGAAGAACGACAATCGGCAGGGCCTGGTGGGCAAACCCTGTTCAATCGGGCGCACAGGGGCAAAGGCGGCCTTTGCTGGCCTTGCTCTGGCACTGCTTGTGGCCTGCACCCCGATTTACACCAACCACGGGTTTGTGCCCGACGAAGAGGACTTGGCCGCCATCGTCACCGGGGTCGACACGCGCGACACGGTCGCAGCCTTCTTGGGGCGCCCGTCAGTTGAAGGGCTGATCGGTGATTCGGAATGGTTTTACGTCCGCAGTCAGTGGAAATCTGTCGGGGCCAAGGCGCCGCGAGAGATTGATCGGCAGGTTTTGGCGATTACCTTCGACCAAACCGGCGTGGTCATGAATATCGAACGATTCGGTCTTGAAAAGGGCGAAATCGTGGCGATTTCCCGGCGCGTTACGTCAGAGCCTATCAAGGGCCGCAATGCCTTGGCGCAAATCTTTGGCAATATCGGCCGTCTTGATCCCACAGCCTTGCTGGGCAATTGACCCCGGCCGCAGAGGCAAAAGCCCCTCCGGCCGGCCCTTAGTCTGACGGCGCAAAGGTCATCGCCACGCCGTTCATGCAATAGCGCAGGCCGGTGGGCGCAGGACCGTCCGGGAAAACATGGCCCAGATGCGCATCGCAGCGCGCGCAATGCACCTCTGTCCGGCGCATGAACCAGCCGTTATCTTGGCTTTCGCCCACGGATTCGGGGGTGAGGGGCGCGTAAAACGACGGCCAACCAGTTCCAGATTCAAACTTGGTCGCCTGATCGAACAGCGGGGCATCACAGCACAGGCAGCGAAACGTCCCCGCTGTTTTGGGAAAGTTGTCATGCGTGCCTGCCCGTTCGGTGCCATGCTGGCGCGTCACCTTATAGGCCAGATCGTCCAGCGCGGCGCGCCATTCCGCATCGGTTTTTACAACCTTATCCATTGCATCCTCCTGTCAGTGCATGGCAAATCTAGGCTGAAATGAGGCTTGTGCAAGCGCGAAGAGGAAAAGGGTGATGCGGCCGCTGACACGGGGGCGCTACAGGGCGCGTTTGGGCCAGACAGCGGGCGATGTGACACAAGCCCAAGCCTTGCGGCATTTGGCTTTTCACGGGCGCGCCGGTTTGGATCAAGACGCTTTTGATGCGCGCTGCGTGCATTTGCTGGTGCAAAACAACCAAGACGATCTGGTCGCCTGTTGCAGGTTGCAGATTTTCGGCCCCCAAGATGATTTGCAAACCAGCTATTCGGCGCAAAGCTACGACCTGGCCCGACTGGCACGCTTTGCCGGCCCCAAGCTGGAACTGGGCCGCTTTTGCCTGAAGCCGGGGATCAAGGATCCCAATATTCTGCGTCTGATCTGGGGGGCGCTGACGGTTATCCTGGATGAGCAAGCGGTGACCTTGCTCTTTGGCTGCACATCTTTTGCTGGAGCAGATCCGGCACGCCATGCTGCGGCCTTGGCCACGCTGCACAGCCATGCCGCCCCACCCGAATTTGCCCCCGGCCCGCGTGTGGTCCATCGCCTGCCGCTGCCCAAGGGGGAGGGCGACTCCTTTGGCCTGCCGCCCTTGCTGCGCAGTTATCTGGCGATGGGGGCTTGGGTGTCGGATCACGCAGTAATTGACCCTGCCATGAACACGTTGCATGTGCTGACAGCGTTGCCCGTCGCACAGGTGCCCCAAGCGCGCGCGCGGGCTTTGCGGGCGATTGGGGCGGGAAATTCCCCCGCAGGCGATTGACGCCTTGCCCGCTTGGCTTTAGGGGCAGGGCATGGCACGTGCACCCCTTTTACAACTCTCGGATCTGTCGCTGACCTTCGGCGGAGACCCCTTGTTCGAGGGGATCACCCTTACCGTTCAACCCGGCGACCGGCTGGCGCTGGTTGGGCGCAACGGGTCAGGCAAATCCACCCTGATGAAGGTGATGGCCGGGCTGGTCGAGGCTGACCGCGGCCTGCGCGTCGTCTCTCCGGGGGTGACGGTGGGCTATATGGAGCAAGACCCCGATATGTCGGGCTTTGCCACTTTGGGCGATTACGCCGCCAGCCGCATTCCCGAAGGCGAAGGCTACCGCGTGGAAGTGGCGGCTGAAGGCTTGGGCTTTAAGCCCGACACCCCGGTTTCTTCGGCGTCAGGCGGGGAAAAACGGCGGGCGGCGCTGGCGAAACTGGTGGCCGAAGCCCCAGAATTGATGCTGATTGACGAGCCGACCAACCATTTGGACATCGCAGCCATCGAATGGCTGGAAGATTTCTTCAGCCAAACCCGCGCCGCCTATGTTCTCATCAGCCACGACCGCGCGCTTTTGAACCGTCTGACACGCCAAACTTTTTGGCTGGACCGTGGCGTGCTGCGCCGCAGGGAGCTTGGCTTTTTGGGCTTTGAGGAATGGCGCGAAGAAACGTGGGAAACCGAAGACGACGCCCGCCACAAGCTGGACCGCAAGATCAAAGCCGAGGCCCGCTGGGCTGTCGAAGGCATATCGGCGCGCCGCAAGCGCAACCAAGGGCGCGTTCGGGCGCTGGCGGCCTTGCGTGACGAACGCTCCAGCCAGATCCGGCGCAAAGGCACCGCGCTGATGGAATTTGAAACGGGCACCACCTCGGGCAAAAAGGTGATCGAGGCGCGGGGCGTGTCGAAAGCCTTTGGCGACAAGGTGCTGTTCCAGAACTTTGACCTTCGCATCTTGCGCGGTGACCGGGTGGCCTTTGTGGGGCCGAACGGGGTGGGCAAGACGACGTTGTTGAAGATGCTGACGGGCGAAATAGCGCCGGATCAGGGCAGCGTGTCCTTGGGCACCTCGCTGGACATTGCCGTCTTCGACCAAAGCCGCGCGCGGTTGGATCCAGAAGCCAGCCTGTGGAACAATCTGACAAATGATCCCTTGATGGCAGTATCGGGCAATTCCGATCAGGTCATGGTGCGGGGATTTCCCAAGCATGTCGTGGCCTATCTTAAAGACTTTCTGTTTGAGGAAGCGCAGGCCCGCGCCCCGGTCAAATCGCTTTCAGGCGGCGAAAAGGCCCGGCTTTTGTTGGCCAAGTTGATGGCCAAACCGTCCAACCTGTTGATCCTAGACGAACCAACCAACGATTTGGACGTGGAAACGCTGGATCTGTTGCAAGATATCTTGGGCGAATATGACGGCACGGTGCTGCTGGTCAGCCACGACCGCGATTTCATCGACCGTGTCGCCACCACCACAGTGGCGCTGGAAGGCAAGGCCAAAGCAACCGTCTATCCCGGTGGGTGGTCAGACTACGCGGCCCAACGCGGCGCGAAAGAAGAGGGCCCGGTGGCCCAAGCCCCGCGTGCAGCGGCAGAAGCGCCCAAACCGGTGAAGAAAACCGCTGAGGGCCTGACCTTCACCGAAAAAAAGCGCCTTGAAAGCCTGCCTGCCCTGATCGCCCGCATGGAAGCCGAAATCGCCAAGTTAAACCTGCTTTTGTCAGATGCCGATCTTTACAAGCGCGAACCGGTCAAGTTTCAAAAGGCCTCAGACATGCTGACCGAACGGCAAGAGGCGCTGGCCGCGGCCGAAGAAGAATGGCTTGATCTGTCGGATAGAACCTGACCCATTCATCTTGGTCAAAACACGCATTCGTGGCCCGTGCGGCAGGTGCCGCTTTTGAGGATTTCCGCCAAGATGAAAGGGCAAGATCACCACAAATGGGCGACGTGGGGGGCGATCAGGCGGGTATAGATGTCGCGGGCTTTGTCAAGCGTGCTGGGTGGCAGGGCGTCTACGGCATCGGCCAGAGCGTTGGTTTGGCTTTGTGCAGCCGATTTTGATCCGGGAATGACGACCGATACCGCATTTTCCATCAAGATCCAGCGCAGCGCGAAGGCGGCCATGGAGGTGCCTGCGGGCACCAAGGCGCGCAATTCCTGAACCGCTGCTAGGGCTATGTCATAGGGCACACCCGAGAATGTTTCCCCTTTATCAAAGGCTTCGCCGTTGCGGTTAAAGCTGCGGTGATCGTCGGGGGCAAAGGTGCTGAAGGCCGTCATCTTGCCTGTCAACAGGCCCGATGCCAGTGGCACGCGGGCAATCACGGCCACATCGGCAGCTTTGGCTGCGGCCAAGAACCCATCGGCGGGGCGTTGGCGAAACAGGTTATAGATGATTTGCACCGAGGCCACGCCGGGGTGACGAATGGCTTCCATTGCCTCTGTGATCTTCTCAACCGACACGCCGTAAGCTGTGATCTTGCCTTTGGCTTTCAGCGTCTCCATGACGTCATAGATCGCAGGGCCTGCGTAAACAGACGTGGGCGGGCAGTGCAGTTGGACCAGATCCAGACAGTCCATCTGCAAATTGGCCCGGCTGCGGTCGACGAAAGCTTCCAGGTTTGCGACGTTGTAGCCCTCGGCCACATGCGGGTTCAGCCTGCGGCCCGCTTTGGTGGCCACAAAGGGGCGCGGGTTGGCGTGGCCCCGTTCGGCCAGCAC
>CAXNKP010000055.1:0-9473 GCA_964202815.1 Stagnihabitans sp.
TGGCTATGTGCAAACCCTGTTCGGCCGCAAAATCCACACGCCGGATATCAACGCCAAAGGCCCGGGTGCCGGCTTTGCCAAACGCGCCGCGATCAACGCGCCGATTCAAGGCACGGCGGCAGATGTGATCCGCCGCGCGATGATCCGCATGCCTGCGGCCATTGCCGACCTGCCCGCGAAGATGCTGCTGCAAGTGCATGACGAACTGCTGTTCGAGGTGGACGACTCCGCTGCCGACACCCTGATTGCGGTGGCAAAACAGGTGATGGAGGGGGCATCCCACCCCGCCGTCCACCTGAAAGTGCCGCTGATCGTCGAGGCGGGCAAAGGCGCCAACTGGGCGCAGGCGCATTGAGCCTATGGATAAAGTGCTCCAAGCCAGATAGCTGGTGAAACACCTTGCAACCCTGCGGCTTCGGGCCTATACGGCCAATAACAGCCGTTTCAGGGTCCAAACCTGAAGCTACCGACCTACCTTGCGGGCCTGTTGGCCCGTTTTTCATTTCTGGGACCGCACATGTCTGACCTCATTGCCAAAACCGCTATGGACCGCCGCTTGGCCGATATCATCACGCCTGTCATCGAAGGCTTGGGCTTTGAACTGGTGCGTGTTCGCCTGATGGGCGGGGCGACGCGGATTTTGCAGATCATGGCCGACCGGCCCGAAGGTGGCATTGGCGTGGATGAATGCGCTTCGATTTCGACGGCTGTGTCCGCCACGCTGGATGTCGAAGACCCGATCGAGGAAAACTATGTGCTGGAAGTCTCCTCACCGGGTATCGACCGCCCGCTGACGCGGTTGAAGGATTTTGAGATGTGGAAGGGCTGGGAAGCCCGTTTAGAGACCACAGAACTGGTCGATGGCCGCCGCCGCTTTAAGGGTGGATTGATGGGGATCGAAGGCGAAGAGGTTCTGATCGAGATCGAAGAGGGCGGCCAAGAGGTGATCATCGGGCTGAACTTCGAATGGCTCGCTGACGCCAAGCTGATCCTAACCGACGAACTGATCGCCGAAATGCTGCGCCAGCGCAAAGTGCTGGACATCGACGAAACCGAGTTTGACGAAATTGAACAGTCCGACGGCGAGGAAGAAGACCCCGCCCAAGTGACCAAACACTGAAGCCGGGAGAAGACCAATGGCGATTACCTCTGCCAACCAGCTTGAACTGTTGCAAACCGCCGAAGCGGTGGCGCGCGAAAAGATGATCGACCCGGATCTGGTGATCCAGGCCATGGAAGACAGCTTGGCGCGTGCCGCCAAATCGCGCTACGGCGCAGAAATGGACATCCGTGTCAGCATCGACCGCAAGACCGGCCGCGCCACCTTTGCCCGCGTGCGCACCGTTGTCGAAGACGACCTGCAAGAAAATCACCACGCGCAGATCACGGTCAAACAGGCGACGGCTTACAAGCCCGACGCGCAGATCGGTGATGAAATCATCGACGAGGTTCCCCCCGTTGATCTGGGCCGAATCGCCGCACAGTCGGCCAAGCAAGTGATCTTGCAAAAGGTCCGCGAAGCCGAACGCGACCGCCAGTTCGAAGAATTCAAAGACCGCAAGGGCACGATCATCAACGGTCAGGTCAAGCGCGAGGAATACGGCAACATCATCGTCGACATCGGACGCGGCGAGGCGATTTTGCGCCGCAACGAAAAGATTGGCCGCGAATCCTATCGCCCGAACGACCGCATCCGCGCCTATATCAAAGACGTCCGCCGCGAGGCGCGCGGCCCGCAGATCTTCTTGTCGCGCACCGATCCGCAGTTCATGGCGGAACTGTTCAAGATGGAAGTGCCCGAAATCTATGACGGCATCATCGAAATCAAAGCCGTGGCCCGCGACCCGGGCTCACGCGCCAAGATCGCTGTGATTTCTTATGACAACTCGATTGATCCCGTCGGTGCCTGCGTCGGTATGCGCGGCAGCCGGGTTCAGGCCGTGGTCAACGAATTGCAGGGCGAAAAGATCGACATCATTCCGTGGAACCAAGATCAGGCGACGTTCTTGGTGAACGCGCTGCAACCGGCCGAAGTGTCGAAAGTGGTGATTGACGAAGAATCCGGCAAAATCATCGTCGTGGTGCCAGACGAGCAACTGTCGCTGGCCATCGGCCGTCGCGGGCAGAACGTGCGCTTGGCCAGCCAGCTGACGGCGCTGGATATCGACATCATGACCGAATCAGACGAATCGGCCCGCCGTCAGGCCGAATTCGCCGAACGCACCAAGCTGTTCATGGAAACCTTGGACATCGATGAGATGATGGCCCAGTTGTTGGTGTCGGAAGGCTTTAGCAATCTGGAAGAAGTGGCCTATGTCGAAACCGACGAGCTTTTGTCGATCGACGGCTTTGATGAAGGAACGGCCGGTGAATTGCAGGCCCGTGCGCGCGATTATCTAGAGGCGGCAAATAACAAATCCCTTGAAAACGCTAAGAATTTTGGCGTGCAAGAAGAGTTGTTGGCCTTTGAAGGCCTGACGCCACAAATGCTGGAAGCCTTGGGCAAAGAGGGCATCAAATCGCTGGAAGACTTTGCCACTTGTGCCGACTGGGAATTGTCGGGCGGCTGGACCACCGTCAACGGCCAGCGCGTTAAGGACGAGGGCATTTTGGAGAAGTTTGAAATGAGCTTGGAAGAGGCGCAGGTTTTGGTCATGACAGCGCGGGTTATGCTGGGCTGGGTCGATCCCACCGCTCTAGATCCGGCCCAAGACGCGGAGGCCGGGGCCTAAGGTAGGCCTCGGAACGCCCTTGACCCGCGGCGGCCGCATCAGCGAACAAGACGACCCCGAGCGCAAGTGTATTGTGACCGGGGAAGTTCAGCCCAAGACAGGGCTGATCCGGTTTTGTCTTGACCCCGAAGGTCAGGTGACGCCGGACATTCTAGGCCGTCTGCCGGGACGTGGCTTTTATGTCTCGGCTGATCGCAAGGCCATTGAAAAGGCTGTGGCAAAGGGCCTGTTTGCCCGCGCCGCAAAGCAGCCCGTCAAGGTGCCAGAGGGCTTGGCCGATTTGGTTGAGGCGTTGGTGCTAAGGCGGGTGCAAGACACCATTTCGCTATGTCGCAAGGCCAATGCCGCGGTGACGGGTTATGAAAAGGTGAAGGAATGGTTGATGGACGGCCGCGCAAGGGTGCTGGTTCAGGCAGCTGACGGTTCAGAACGCGGAAAGACGAAGTTGAGGCCTCCGGAAATCGGGGGAAAGTTTATTGGGTGCCTTACAGCACGGGAATTGGGTTTGTCCTTTGGCCGCGAACGTGCGATACACGCTGCGCTTGCGGCTGGTGTACTTACGGCTCGTGTTGTAGAGGAAGCGGCAAGGCTGGGGGGTCTGCGAGAGCGGATCGTCGGGCATGACGGCGGTGCGGATGCCGCCTTGAAGGATATGTAGGACGCATGAGCGATACAGACGGCAAAAAACCCCTCGGCTTGGGTGGCGCACCTCGTTCCGGGCAGGTGAAGCAAAGCTTCTCGCACGGCCGCACGAAAAGCGTCGTGGTTGAGGTCAAGCGCAAGCTGACGGTGGTGCCGAACAAAGGTGCGGCTCCCACACCGGGCACCGGGGCAGCCGTGGCCACCTCGCCGCGTTTGGGCGATCCGTCCAAGCGCCCCGCTGGCATTTCGGATGCCGAGATGGAACGCCGCATGTCTGCCCTGCGCGCCGCCAAGGCGCGCGAGGCCGACGACGCCGCCAAACGCGCCGAAGACGAAAAGGCCCGCGAGGAAGAGCGGCAGCGCAAGCGCGATGAAAACGAGGCCAAGGAACGCGAACTGCGCGCCGCCGAAGCCGCAGCCCGCGCCAAGGTTGAAGAAGAAGAGCGTTTGAAAGCCGAGGCGGCAGCGGCCGCCAAGGCCATTGAAACTGCCCGCCAAGCCAGCGTGGGGCAAACGCGGTCGGAACCAAGGTCCACCGAAGCCCGCTCTAATGCGGCCCCAGCGACACGTGCGCCGGCGCGTCCTGCACCGGCAGCCCCGGTTGATGACGCCGTGACCCGTGGCCCCGCCTCAGCCAAACCCGGCCTGCCGCCACGCCGCACCGACCGCGAACGCGAAGATCGCGAACGCGCCGCAAGCAAAGCCAAGGGCGAAGAAGGCCGCCGCGCCGGCAAGTTGACCCTTTCTGACGCCGTGGCCGACGAAGGTGGCCGCCAGCGCAGCATGGCTGCGATGAAGCGCAAACAAGAAAAGGCTCGCCTCAAGGCTTTGGGCCTTGGCCTAAAGCCCGAAAAGCAAGTGCGCGATGTGCAGTTGCCCGAAACCATCGTTGTGTCAGAACTGGCGAACCGCATGGCGGAACGTGGCGCTGATGTGGTCAAATCGCTCATGAAAATGGGCATGATGGTCACGATGAACCAAGCGATTGATGCCGACACAGCAGAACTGGTGATCGAAGAATTCGGCCACCGCGCCGTTCGTGTGACCGATGCCGACGTCGAACAGGCCATTGATACGGTCAAGGATAAGTCCGAAGACCTGATGCCGCGCCCGCCGATTGTGACGATCATGGGCCACGTTGACCACGGCAAAACCTCGCTTTTGGATGCCATTCGCCATGCCAATGTGGTGTCGGGCGAAGCGGGCGGGATCACACAGCACATCGGTGCCTATCAGGTGAAAACCGCCAATGGCCAGTTGGTGACCTTCCTTGACACCCCGGGCCACGCGGCCTTTACCTCGATGCGTTCGCGCGGCGCACATGTGACCGACATCGTCATTCTGGTCGTGGCCGCCGATGATGCGGTGATGCCGCAAACTGTGGAAGCCATCGCCCACGCCAAGGCCGCCAAGGTTCCGATCATTGTGGCGATCAACAAGATCGACAAATACGAAGCCAACCCGACCAAAGTGCGCACCGATTTGTTGCAACACAGCATCGTTGTCGAAGAAATGTCGGGCGACGTGCAAGATGTTGAAGTTTCGGCCAAGACTGGCAAGGGCATAGATCAACTTCTGGAAGCGATTGCTCTACAGGCCGAGATTTTAGAACTGCGATCCAACCCCAACCGTCAAGCAGCCGGTGCTGTGATTGAAGCCAAGTTGGATTCTGGCCGCGGCCCTGTGGCCACTGTTCTGGTGCAAAACGGCACGCTGCGCAAAGGCGATATCTTTGTTGTGGGCGAGCAGTGGGGCAAGGTCCGCGCGCTGATCAACGACAAGGGCGAGACTGTGACGGAAGCCGGCCCCTCGGTGCCGGTCGAAGTGCTGGGCCTGTCGGGTACGCCTCATGCCGGTGACACGCTGAACGTGGTCAATACAGAAGCAGAGGCGCGCGAGATCGCCGATTACCGCGAAAAAGCCTCTAAGGACAAACGCGCCGCCGTGGGCGCTGCGACCACGATGGAACAGCTTATGGCCAAGGCCAAGGCCGACCTGACCGTGGCCGAACTGCCCATAATCGTGAAAGCCGACGTGCAAGGCTCGGCCGAAGCCATCGTGCAGGCGCTGGAAAAGATCGGCAACGACGAGGTGCGCGTGCGCGTGCTACATTCGGGTGTGGGCGCTATCACCGATACCGACGTGGGCTTGGCAGAAGCCAGCAAAGCGCCGATCATCGGCTTTAACGTGCGTGCCAATGCCACAGCGCGCGCCTCGGCCACGCAAAAGGGCGTCGATGTGCGCTACTACTCGATCATCTATGATCTGGTGGATGACATCAAGAAAGCTGCCTCTGGCCTGCTGAAAGCCGAGATACGCGAAACCTTTATCGGCTATGCGACGATCAAAGAAGTCTTCAAGATCACGACCATCGGCAATGTGGCCGGGTGCTTGGTTACCGAAGGCGTTGCCCGCCGGTCGGCAGGTGTGCGTTTGCTGCGCGACAATGTGGTCATTCACGAGGGCACGCTGAAAACGCTGAAACGCTTTAAGGACGAGGTCAAGGACGTGCCGATGGGCCAAGAATGCGGCATGGCATTCGAGCGCTACGAGGACATCCGTTCAGGCGATGTGATCGAAATCTTCGAGCGCGAAGAAGTCCAACGCACGCTGGCATGATCTTAACGCCACTCAACAAGCAAAAGGCCGGGCAGTTGCCCGGCCTTTTGCTTGTTGAGCGCGCTTTGTTACGCTTCAGCCGCTGCGATCGCCTTAAAGGGCGTCACCGGGCGTCCTATAAAGGTACCGTCGAAGACTTTGATGGCGATCTGACCATTGCCAAGATCTTTCAGGAAGGTGCCCTGGATAAACACACAGCTGCCGATGGTTATGGTTCTAAGCATGGGCCCCGTTTCACTTTATTTGATCTTTTCAAATATAGTATGGGTCAAAATCAGACGCGTAAATCGCAGATCCGGATATCCTATCGATTCTTAAGGCCGCTATTTTTCACGAAAGTGTCCCAACGACCCCTTCCGCTGTGGTGACTCTCAAAGCCAGTCGCGCAAGATGGGGATCAGCGGGATATCTGCTGGCGGCATGGGATAATCGCGCAAACGCTCCGGCCTAACCCAAGCCAGAGTTTGGCCTTCGCGCGGGGTGGGTACCCCTTCCCACCGGCGGCAGGCAAACAGCGGCATCAGCAGGTGAAAGCGCTCGTAAGTGTGGCTGGCGAAGGTCAGCGGGGCTAGACAGCTTTGCCAAGTGTCAATGCCCAACTCTTCGTGCAATTCGCGAATCAGGGCCGCTTCGGGGGTTTCACCCACCTCGACTTTGCCACCGGGAAACTCCCACAGGCCGGCCATCGACTTGCCTTCAGGGCGCTGGGCCAGAAGAACGCGGCCATCGGCATCAATCAAGGCCACGGCGGAGACGAGAAGCAGGGTCATAGCGGTGTTCCGTTTCGCAGGCCGGGGACGAGCCCCCGGACCCCCAGAATATTTGTGCCGAGATGAAGGGGCAAGGGCGGGTCAGGAGCGGTAATCGGCGTTGATCTCGACATAGCGGTTGGTCAGATCGCAGGTCCAGACCTTGCGCTTGCCGCGCCCAAGCCCCAAGTTCACCGAAATCACCAATTCCGGTTGCAGCATGTAATTTGCGCCGTCCTCCTCGCGGTATTTGGGGTTGCGCCAGCCTTTGCGCGCCACAAGGATATCGCCGAATTTGATGGTCAGGCGGTCGCGCTCTGCGGCGGCACCTGATTTGCCGATGGCGGCCACGATGCGGCCCCAATTCGGGTCTTGGCCGGCAATGGCTGTCTTGACAAGCGGGGAATTGGCGATGGCCAAGGCGACCTTGTGCGCATCGGCGTTCGACGCTGCACCCGTCACGTTCACTTCGACAAACTTGGTGGCCCCTTCGCCGTCACGGATAACTTGATGCGCGAGATCAAGCATCACCCCTGCCAGCGCCGCCTCGAAGGCTTTGAGCGTGCCACCCGCAAGGGGGGCGGCGTCAGATTGGCCAGTGGCTGCGACCAAAAGCGTGTCAGAGGTGGAGGTGTCGCTGTCAACCGTGATGGAGTTGAACGTGGCATCAGTGTTGCGCGACAGAATCTTTTGCAAGGTCGCGGCGCTGATTTTGGCATCAGTGAAGATATAGACCAGCATCGTGGCCATATCCGGGGCGATCATGCCTGAACCTTTGGCGATGCCCGCGATATGGATATCACCACCCTCACCCGCAATCGTCGCCGCTGCGCCTTTGGGGAAGGTGTCAGTGGTCATCATGGCTTGGGCAGCCATGGCGATGGCGTCTTGCGCCAGACCTGCTTGCAGGGCTGGAAGTGCGGCCAAGATGCGCTCGTGGGGCAAAGGCTCGCCGATCACACCCGTGGAAGACGAAAAGACCCGACTGGCGGGCAGGCTCAAAGCCTGGGCGACACCGTCCGTGATGGCCGCGACAGACACATCGCCTCTCGCCCCGGTAAAAGCGTTGGAATTGCCCGAGTTGACAACAATCGCCGCTCCCACCCCGCGCGGCACGCGGGTGGCGATTTTGGCCTGACAATCGCGCACGCAGGCCGAGCGCGTTGTGGAACGGGTGAACACCCCTGCCATGGCTGTTCCCGGGGCCAAGCGGACCAGCATCACATCCTTGCGGTTTTGATAGCGCACGCCTGCCGCTACCGCGGCGAATTCAACGCCGCGGATCTGGGGCAGATCGGGGAACCCTGCGGGGGCCAAGGGCGAGACCACTTTGGCCTTCTTAGCGGGGAGGGCTGTGGCCTTGGCAGCCCCGGTGAGGGACTTCAGCTCTTTTTTCAGCGCTTTGGCTTCGGCTTTCCAGTCGGTCTTGCTCATGGCATCCTCCTTACTTGTCCAGAAGAGTAACGTCTTTGATGAGGGCCGGGTCAATACCCTCTAGGCTGCGGGTGATCGTGGCCTTGTCGGTTGTGGCGGTGATAAACGCGTCGATGGCGGCTTTTTGCAGCTCTTTGGCGATTTGCTCTTGCACATCGGCCAAAAGCGGGGCGGCTTTGGCGCGGGTTTCAGACACAAGGATCAGGTGCCAGCCGAAATCGGTTTGGACCGGGCCGACGACCTTGCCCACGGGGGCTGCCACGACCGCATTCTCAAACGGCTTGACCATGGCGCCCAAGCCAAACCAGCCCAGATCACCGCCATTGGCTGCCGAGCCATCGGTTGAATTGGCTTTGGCGACATCGGCAAAAGACTTGCCGCCATCAATTTCAGCCAAAAGGGCTTTGGCCCCATCCTCGCTGTCCACCAAGATATGGGCGGCATGATATTCCAAGCTGGGCTCCATGGCTTTGTACTTGGCGTCATAGGCTTTTTGAATTGTGGCTTGCGACACTGCGTCTTTGATGCCGGCCAGAAGGGCCTCGTTTGACAAGTAGCTGCGTTTAAGACCTTCCATCGCGAGCCTTGATTTTTTGGACAAGGTATCGCCCAAGGATTGCTTCAGCGCCTCTTGCTGCACCAGTTGATCAACGATACCCTTGAGCAATTGATCATCGGGCATAGACTGGTATTGCGGCGGCAGGCCTTCGCGGGTCAAGATCGCATCGCCCAAGGTGATGTTCACGCCATTCACCGTGGCAAGCACCGTGTCAGCCGTGGAGGCTGGGGTTTCAGCCATAGCCGGCAGCCCAAAGGCCGCGCACAAGGCCAAAGCGGCACAGAAGCCGGAAAGTTTCGTCATATGACACACTCCTGATGGGGCTGCGGTCGCGCGCAGCGTTGACTATGGCATGGCCAGACCTTAAATCGCACAGGCCCCTTGGTGGTAGGCCGGCCGCAGGTTGGTCAATCTGCCCGGTTCTTCTAGGGGGTGGCAGGGGTGCGGGCAAGGCCATGCCACACACGAAGGTGTCAGCGCTTCGCTGGCGGAAAATTTGATCGGGCGGAGTGATGATGCTGGGATTTGGAACGCTTGCACGGAAAGTCTTTGGCACGCCCAATGACCGCGCGGTTAAGTCGGTGCGCCCCTTGGTCGCCAAGATCAACGCGCTTGAGGCCGAGTTTGCCGCCCTAAGCGATGAGGGGATCATCGCCAAGACAGCCGCCTTCAAACAGCGCGTGCAAGAGGGCGGCGAAAGCCTTGACGCCTTGCTGCCCGAAGCCTTTGCCAATTGCC
>CAXNKP010000056.1:0-9417 GCA_964202815.1 Stagnihabitans sp.
ATGACGACCGCGCTGCTCGATCGCCTCACCCATCGCTGTCATATTTTGGAGACCGGCAACGACAGCTACCGCTTCAAGGCAAGCTCCAAAATAGCGAAAAGAAAACGGAAGGAGACCACAGCATTGACCACATCATGAAGTTGAAAACATAATGAATGGCCGGGTCAAATCACGATGACAGTGCCGGGTCAGTTCTCAGACACAATTAACAGTCGATTACATCATCAGAGCCCCGTGAGGTAGTAAATGGCGAAATAGCCGCTCAGAAGTGCGTTGACCTGTGGGCAGAACCACGGCATGCTGAGAATATATATCGGCAGATCGCCGAAAGGCATCCGCGCCCCGATGTTCAGGCCTATTCGTTGCAGGTCTAGCGCGGGGCCATTTCGTTTGTTGGACCTGCACATGAAACGCCGCATCGAACTTGGGCTGCTGTATTCTCGGACGGGCAGCTATTCGCTGATCTCCGAGGCAAGCCGTGCCGGGGCTTTGGCGGCGATTGATCAGATCAACGCTGATCCCGGCTTGCCGGTTTGCTTTGTGCCGATTGAACGCGACCCCTGCGGCAATGCCGATGCCTACGCTCCGCTGTGCGAGGAAATCCTGCGAGACAGCGCTGCGCGCCATGTGGTGGGCTGCGTGACATCGTGGAGCCGCAAAGAGGTGATCCCCAGTCTGGAAAAGCTGGGCGGAACGCTGTGGTATGCGCTGCCCTATGAGGGGTTCGAGGCGTCTGACCATGTGGTCTATACCCACGCCTGCCCGAACCAGCACCTTTTGCCACTGCTTGGTTGGGCGATGCCGGCGCACGGGCGGCGCGCCTATCTGACAGGCTCGAACTACATTTGGGGTTGGGAGATCAACCGACTGGCGCGGGTGACGATCATAGCGGCGGGTGGAGAAATACTGGGCGAACGCTATCTGGCGCTCGGCGCGTTGGATGTGGGGCGGATGATTGATGAAATTCGCGCCACTCGCCCGGATTTCGTGCTAAAATCGCTGGTGGGGGCGTCGTCTTACGAATTTCTGCGGGCTTACCGCGCGCTTGGCTTGACAGATCCACATTTCAGGGCCGACCGTAGCCCGGTGTTGTCGTGCAACCTGACCGAATGCGAATTTCCACCTTTGGGCTGGGCAGCCGAAGGGCTGATCGCGGTGGGGCCATATTTTCGCAGCGTGGCTGGTTGGCCGAGGCCCGGAAATTTCGGCTCTGCACATGAGACGGCGAGTTTCGCGGCGGTGCACGAATTGGCACGGCTTTTGTCACGCAAACCGGGGGCAGAGGCTATGTCTCTGGCGCAGTTGTTGGAAGGTATGGATGGCCCCATTGACAAAGGCACGCATCACATGGCCCTGCCAGTGATCATCGCTCAGGTGCGCGACGGGGTGTTCTGCGTGATCCAGCATCGGGGCGAGGTGGCGGGTGATCCCTACCTGACCCGCAGCCCGACATCTGCGGCGCAGCCTTTGCGGGTGGTGTCATGAAGCAGCGGGTGCGGATTCAAAACCTTGGGCGCGCGCGGGCGACGATCCTGCATCGCCCGCATCATACCGTGCAAGCTTTGACACGTCAGTTGGTGGCAATCGGCTTGATTGTCGATCAGGTTTGGCCGGAATTGGGGCCAGAGGCCCTGGCGGCCGATTTCATCTTTTTCGATGCTGATATGGGCTATGACGAGCAGTTTCCCTGGGCTGCAGGGGCGGCACCAATGCCGATGATCGCGCTGATCGGATCCGAGGCTCCAGGGCGGATCGAATGGCTTTTGCAGATCGGCGCCCATGCGCAATTGTTGAAACCTGTGGGTGACACTGGCACCTATTCGGCACTGCTTATCGCGCGGGATGCCTTTGACCGTGAGCGCGCGTTGGGGGCACATATCGCTGATTTACAGCGACGCCTAGATGAACGCCAAACTGTGGTTCAGGCGGTGGCGCTGTCGGCTGGGATGGGCAAGACCAAGGCCGGGGCCTATGCGCAGCTGCGCCAGATGGCGATGGCATGGCGGATCAGCTTTGAAGATGCCGCCCTGCGGGTGGTTGCGCGCAATACATCTGGAGGCGGAAATGACCAGCGCAATCAGGGTTGACGCCGCCCGTCCGAAGGGTGCTTTGGCACGGCTGTTGCAACGAAAATTGGCCGTGTTCGGGCTTATGCTGATTGCTGTCGTGCTGGCAGGGGCGGTGTTTGCCCCGCTGCTTGCCCCGTTCCCGCCAGACATGCAGAATTTCGACGGGCTGACGATGCAGGGCGCGCCGATGCCGCCCGGCGGTGCCTATCCGATGGGCACCGACCTTTTGGGCCGCGATCTGTTCAGCCGGATTTTGTATGGCGCGCGGACCTCGCTGATCATTGGCGTTGTGGCGAACGGGCTTGCGCTGCTGATCGGCACGCTGGTCGGCATCACGGCGGGGTACTTCCGCGGCTGGATTGGGGCGGTGCTGATGCGCTTTACCGACCTGATGATGGCCTTTCCCGCGTTGTTGCTGGCAATCTGTCTGGCGGCGATTTTCTCGCCGTCGCTATGGATCGTGGCCTTGGTTATCGCGCTGGTAAGCTGGGTGCAGACCGCACGGGTGATTTACACGGAAACCACGTCGCTGGCCGAGCGTGATTTCATCGCCGCCGAACGAACCTTGGGCGCAGGCACGGACCGCATCCTGTTTCGCCACATCCTGCCGCATCTGATCCCCACCGTCATCGTCTGGGGCACTTTGGGGATTTCCACCACGGTGCTGCTGGAGGCCACGCTGTCGTTCCTTGGGGTCGGGGTGCAGCCGCCCACGCCAAGCTGGGGCAACATCATCTTCGAAAATCAGACCTACTTCCAATCGGCCCCGTGGCTGGTGTTCATTCCCGGCGCTGCAATCATCCTGCTGGCGTTGGCTTTCAATCTGGTGGGTGATGCGCTGCGCGATGTACTGGACCCAACGCAAAGGGGGCGCGCGTGATGGCGGGCTACATCCTCCGCCGCCTGATCCAATCGGCGCTGATCCTGCTGGGGGTGGCGTTCGTAACCTTCTTGCTGCTGTTCGTGCTGCCCGCCGACCCGGTTCGCCAGATTGCCGGGCGCTCGGCCACGACGGAAACGGTCGAGAATATCCGCCAGCAACTCGGCCTCGACAAGCCCTTTCTTGTGCAGTTTTTCCGTTACCTGGGCGGGCTGGTGCAGGGCGATCTGGGGCGCAGCTATTTGCAGAAATCCGAGGTGTCCTTGCTGATCGCCTCGCGCTTGCCCGCCACTTTGCTGCTGATGGTGGCGGCGATTTTCTGCGAGTTGGCTATCGGGCTTTCGATGGGCATCATCGCCGCACTTCGGCGGGATCGTTTTACCGATCAGGCGCTGATGATGACTTCGTTTGTCACCGTCTCTGCCCCGCAATTTGTGGTCAGCCTGCTGATGCTTTACGTTTTCGCGGTGAAACTCGGTTGGTTTCCGATTGGTGGTTATGGCACGTTCCGCCATCTGGTCTTGCCCGCGATCACTTTGGGGATCCTCGGATCGGGCTGGTATTCCCGCATGATGCGATCCTCGATGATCGACGTGATGCGTACCGACTACATCCGCACCGCCCGTGCCAAGGGGCTGACGCGTGCCCGCGTCGTGCTGGGCCATGCTTTGCCCAATGCGATCCTACCCATCATCGCCATGATCGGCATTGATATCGGCGTTTTCATGGGTGGCATTGTGGTGGTGGAATCCGTCTTTGGCTGGCCCGGCATCGGACAGCTTGCGTGGCAAGCGATCCAGCGCATCGACATCCCGATCATCATGGGCGTCACGCTGGTTTCTGCGGCAGCCATCGTGCTGGGCAACCTTCTGGCCGACCTGATCGTTCCGTTCATCGACCCCCGAATCCGGCTCCGCTAGGCCGGTCCAACAAACCAACAGGAGAGAAAATGACGAAATTTCTGACTACCACCGCGCTCGTGCTTTCGCTGGCCCTGCCCGCAATGGCCCAAGACTACACCCCCGATCCTGCAGCCAAGGCGGGCGGGTCGATCACCGTCACCTACAAGGACGATGTGGCGACGCTGGACCCCGCCATCGGCTATGACTGGCAGAACTGGTCGATGATCAAATCGCTGTACGACGGGCTGATGGATTATGTGCCGGGCACCACGACCCTGCGCCCCGGACTGGCCGAAAGCTATGAAATCTCGGCCGACGGCATGTCGTTCATCTTCAAACTGCGCCCCGGCGTCAAGTTCCACAATGGCCGCGAGATGATGGCCGATGATGTGAAATACTCGCTTGACCGGGTGACAAATCCCGCCACCCAATCCCCCGGCGCAGGCTTCTTCGCCTCGATTGCGGGCTATGATACTGTTGCCGATGGCAACGGGTTGTCGGGGGTTACGGTCGTTGATCCGCTGACGGTGACGATCACCCTGTCGCGCCCGGATGCCACATTCCTGCATGTCATGGCGCTGAACTTTGCCTCTGTGGTGCCGAAAGAGGCGGTCGAGGCTGCGGGTGACGATTTTGGCAAGCAGCCGGTCGGGACCGGGGCGTTCAAGCTGGCGGAATGGACTCTGGGGCAGAAACTGGTATTTGCAAAGAACCCTGACTACTGGCGTGCAGGAGTGCCTTACCTTGATCAAGTGGTGTTCGAGGTAGGTCAGGAGCCTGTCGTGGCCCTGCTGCGGCTGCAAAGCGGCGAGGTGGACGTGCCGGGCGACGGCATCCCGCCCGCCAAGTTCATCGAAGTGATGGGCGATCCGGCACAGGCGGCGCGCGTAGTTGTGGGCGGGCAGTTGCACACTGGCTACATCACGCTGAACGTCACCTTGCCGCCATTCGACAAGGTGGAAGTGCGGCAGGCGGTGAACATGGCGATCAACAAGGATCGCATCGTGCAGATCATCAACGGGCGTGCGACGCCTGCCACGCAGCCGCTGCCACCCTCGATGCCGGGTTATACCGATGGCTACGCAGGCTATGCCTATGATGTGGAAGGTGCCAAGAAACTGCTGGCCGATGTCGGGTTGGCGGACGGGTTCGAGACGGAGTTGTTCGTGATGAACACCGACCCGAACCCGCGCATTGCGCAGGCCATCCAGCAGGATCTGGCGGCCATCGGGATCAAGGCCAGCATCCAGAACCTCGCCCAAGCCAACGTGATCGAGGCGGGTGGCGCGGGCACCGCACCGATGATCTGGTCGGGCGGCATGGGCTGGATCGCGGATTTCCCTGATCCGTCCAACTTCTATGGCCCGGTTCTGGGCTGCGCGGGCGCTGCGGTAGGCGGCTGGAACTGGTCCAAATTCTGCGATGCAACGCTTGATGCCAAAGCGATCGCCGCCGACAGCCTGGCCGATCCAGCCAAAGCTGCTGAGCGGCTGGCGATGTGGTCCAATGTCTATATGGGCGTGATGGAACAAGCGCCTTGGGTGCCGGTGTTCAACGAGGAACGCTATACGATGAAGTCCGAACGCATGGGCGGCGCGGACGCGCTGTTCGTCGATCCAGTGTCGATCCCGGTCAACTATGACTATGTTTTCGTGAAGTAATCATGTGCAAGGTTTGCGACTATACGATCCACGGCGCGCAACACCACTTCGGCTGGGACAACTCGCTTGCCCCAGCCGCAAGGGTCGAGCCGGGGGCAACGATCCTGTTTCACTGTCACGATCCTTCGGCGGGCCAGCTGGGCCCGTCTTCCACCGTGGCCGACGTGGTGGCCCTGGACTTTGGCAAGGTCAACCCGGTCTCGGGCCCGATCCATGTCGAAGGCGCCGAACCGGGCGATGCGATCAAGGTGACGATCGAAAGCTTCGTTCCGCGCAGCCATGACGGGCGCGGCTTTGGCTGGACGGCGAATATTCCGGGCTTTGGCCTGTTAGCCGACCAGTTTACCGATCCAGCCCTGCATATCTGGTCCTACGATCCGGGTCAGATGGGGCCAGCTTTGTATGGCCGCGAAGCGCGTGTGCCCCTGAAACCCTTCGCGGGCACCATCGGCAATGCTTTGGCCGCACCAGGGTTGCACTCGGTCGTGCCGCCCCGTCGGGTTGGTGGCAATCTGGACATCCGCGATCTGAACGCCGGCGTGACACTTTACTTGCCGGTCGAGGTGAAAGGGGCACTGTTCAGCGTCGGCGACACCCATGCGGCACAGGGCGATGGTGAGGTCTGTGGCACCGCCATCGAGTCACCCATGGATGTGGTGCTGACGCTGGATTTGGTGAAGGGCGCGAACCTGAAGACGCCGCGCTTTACCACGCCCGGCCCGGTGACAAGGCACCTTGACGCCAAGGGCTATGAGGTGACCATCGGCATCGGGCCGGATCTGATGTCGGCGGCGCGCGATGCGGTGGCGGCGATGGTGGACTTGCTTTGCGCGCAGCGTGGCATGGCGGCGGTCGAGGCCTATATGCTGGTGTCGACCTGTGGCGATCTTCGTATCTCGGAAATTGTCGATATGCCGAACTGGGTGGTCAGCTTTTACTTCCCTCGCTGCGTGTTTGAATGAACGCAGGATCGAAAAACGCCTCCGGGGCCGCTTTGGCCGCGGAGGTCCTGCGGGTGCAAGCCCTGACGGTTTCGGTGCGCACCGAAACGGGCGACAGGTCTTTGGTGGAAGGCCTGTCCTTTACCCTGCGCCGGGGTGAAACCCTTGCAATTGCGGGGGAAAGCGGCTCGGGCAAGTCGATCACCGCGCTGGCGATCATGGGGTTGCTGCCGCCCCCCGCCGTGCGTGTTACGGCCGGATCGATCCATTTGGGCGACAGTGATCTGACCCGTCTGCCCGAAGCGGAACTGCGCAGCCTGCGTGGCAGCCGCATCGCGATGATTTTCCAGGAACCGATGACCAGCCTGAACCCGGTTCTGTCCATCGGCACCCAGTTGACGGAAGCGATCCGCGCCCATACCTTTGTCAGCCGCACCGGGGCACGCGCCATGGCTTTGGCGGCGTTGCAAGCGGTGCGCTTGTCGCAGCCTGAACAACGGCTGAACCAATACCCGCATGAGTTGTCAGGCGGGATGCGCCAACGCGTGATGATCGCCATGGCGCTTGCCCTTCGGCCCGAAGTTTTGATCGCTGACGAGCCCACCACCGCACTTGACGTGACCGTGCAGCGCGAAGTGTTGGACCTGCTGCGCGATCTGCAACGCGAATTCGGCACGGCGATCATCCTGATCACCCACGATATGGGCGTCGTCGCGGAAATGGCCGATCGGGTGATCGTCATGAAAACCGGGCGGGCGGAGGAAGAGGGCAGCACCGCACAGATTTTCGCGCAACCAAAGATGCCCTACACCCAAGACCTGCTGGCCGCCGTGCCACGCATGGGCAAGGGCAAACCCCGCGCAGAAACCGGTGGCGAGACGATTGCAAGATTGCAAGACGTGGTTGTCCGCTTCCCGCTGAAGGGTGGCCTTCTGGGTCGCGCCACAGCGCAGGTTCACGCCGTCGAACATGTCAGCTTCGAGATAAGACGCGGCGAAACCTTCGCCCTTGTGGGCGAATCTGGTTGCGGCAAATCCACCATCGCCAAGACCATGGTCGGACTTGTGCCCCATCAAGGAACCATCGAAATTGCCGGGCAATCGCTTGCCAGCCTTGATACCGCGGGCAGGAAGGCGCTGCGCCGTCGCATCCAGATGGTGTTCCAGGATCCGATGGCCGCGCTGAACCCGCGCATGACCGTGGGCCAACTGATTGCCGAGCCGCTGCTGATCCACGGCCTTGGCACCGCCGCCGAACAGCGCGCCCGCGCCGCCGATCTGATGCAGCGCGTGGGCTTGACCACCGATCAGCTTGACCGCTACCCGCATGAATTTTCTGGCGGCCAGCGCCAGCGCATCTGCATCGCGCGCGCGCTGGCGCTGCAGCCCGACCTGATCATCGCCGACGAATCCGTCTCGGCTCTGGATGTCTCGGTGCAGGCGCGGGTGCTTGAGCTGCTGCAAATCCTGCAGCGCGAGTTTGGCATCGCCTTCCTTTTCATCAGCCACGATATGGCGGTGGTCGAGAATATCTCAGACCGGGTGGCGGTGATGTTTTTAGGCCAGATTGTCGAGACCGGCAGCCGCGCGCAAATCTTCGGCAATCCCCAGCACCCCTATACGCGCCGCCTGATCGACGCGGTGCCAGTGCCCGACCCAAACTGTATCCGCGCCGCATTCCCGCGTCTTTCCGGCGAGGTGGCAAGCCCGGTTCATCGGTTTGGAAAAGGGCCGAAGCGGCAAGTGCTGGTTGATATTGGCAGCGGGCATCTGGTGGCAGGCAGTCCTTGAACGGGCTCGGTCAAAGCAAACCGCCGCGAGAAGCTGGTGTTGGTCGCCCAGCTTCCGCGAATGACAAAATCCTGCATTTTTCAGGATCTGGAAGCCTCGAACGAGATCAATCGGTTGGCGGTTATGACGTCTATGCGCTTTCCACCGTCGCAGCGAAACGTCGACGATCTGCTTCACGATCCGGTATCGCAGACGAAGCGTTTACGTCTTGTATGAAGACCGCAGAAACCCGGTTCACGTCCAGAGATGGGGTGGATGCCGCTCTCTCCCCAACGGCGTCGCGATGCGCCATGCTTGTGATGCTGAAATCACAAGAGAAACGAGAGGGCATCCATGAAGGAAGTTAGCATAATTGACGTCGACCTGCCGGCCATTGCTCCGGAAATTGCGGTTGGAGATGGTGCCATGGGGTTCTGGAATGCCTTGGACACGGCGTTTGCGGGCACAAAGCACCAACGTTATTGGGTGCATAAGGTGAAGAATGTCCTGAATTGCTTCCCCAAGCAAATGGCCACGGCAGTGAAGTCGGATCTGGATGATATCCAGCGCGCAGAGGCCGAAACTGCGCTGACAGGTTTCTGTGAAAAATATGGTGTCAAATACGAGAAGGGCGTAGCCAACCTGACCAAAGACCGCGAGGCGATGCTCGCGTTCTTCGAATTCCCGGCCGCACATTGGGGCCACCTGCGCACATCGAATCCCATTGAAAGCGTATTTGCGACAGCGCGGTCGTTGGTGATGAACATGTCGCCGTCTGCCAGCGTATCGCCACGGCGCGCGATCAGCGCGGTCACCGCCTTGTCCAGCACGCAGACGAAACTTGGGATGCCCGCACCCGACGACAGCAGGCGCCCGGTCGCATCTGTGATGCCAGTGCCCGCGTCCAGCACTTCCGAGATGATCGGGCTCATCGCGGTCTTCTTCAGCACTGCGAACATTTCGTCCGCTGCGGCGGTCAACCCCGCCTCGATCACCGCAAGGGTGACGGGATCGGGCCGGGTGACCGTGGCGATCATGCCTGATGCACGTCGCGAGGAAGTTTTGAGAGCACTTCGGGGCCATCTGGTTGCAGGATCACGATATCCTCGAGCCGCACGCCAAAGCGGCCTGTCAGATAGATGCCCGGCTCGATGGAGAACACCATGCCCGGTTCCAGCACGGTCAGCGAGGATTC
>CAXNKP010000057.1:0-9402 GCA_964202815.1 Stagnihabitans sp.
GAGGTGAATTTGCGCGCGGGCGATATCGCCAATATGGGCTTTGCCGCCGCCGCCGATGTGCCTGTGGTGCTGGTGGGCGATATTGATCGCGGCGGGGTGATTGCCCAGATGGTGGGCACCAAAGCCGTGCTTGACCCTGCTGACGAGGCGCGGATCAAAGGGTTCATTATCAACAAGTTGCGCGGCGACCCCAGCCTGTTTGACGACGGCTACCGCATGATCGAGGCGCAAACCGGATGGCAGGGCTTGGGCGTTCTGCCCTATTTCCCCCAAGCGTGGCGGCTGCCGGCCGAAGACGCGCTTGATATCGCGCAAACGACAGGATCGGGCGTAAAAATCGCCTGCCTTCACCTGTCGCGCATCGCCAATTTTGACGATCTTGACCCGCTGAAATCTGAACCGGGTGTGCGGGTGGTGATGGTGGGCCCCGGCCAAGCCATTCCGGGCGATTGCGTTTTGGTCATCATCCCGGGCAGCAAATCCACGCGCGGTGATCTGGCCTATCTGCGCGCCCAAGGTTGGGACATTGACCTTGCCGCCCACCATCGGCGCGGCGGGCGCATTTTGGGCATTTGCGGCGGGTATCAGATGCTGGGCCAAACAGTCGCAGACCCTGACGGGATCGAGGGGCCTGCGGGTGTCACCCAAGGCTTGGGCCTGTTGGATGTCGATACCACCATGACCCAAGACAAACGCCTGACGCGCACGCAGGCGGTGCATGTCGGCACAGGCCAAGCGATTGCGGCTTACGAAATCCATATCGGCCGCTCTGACGGCCCCGCCCGTGCGCGCGCCTTTGCCATTGTGCAAGGCCAGACCGAAGGCGCTGTATCGCCCGATGGCTTGGTCATGGGCAGCTATCTGCACGGCATGTTTTCCAGCGATGCGTTTCGCGCAGCCTTTCTGGCGGGCTTGGGCGTGACAAGCGGGCCGCGTGACCATAGCGCACAGGTCGAGGAAACCTTGAACGCCCTTGCCGCCCATATCGAGGCGCATCTGGATGTGGCGGGCCTTTTGGCGCTAGCCTCTGGCTAAGGCCACCATGCGCGCCCATTCGGCCCGGTCACCGGGCAGGCCGAGCCTGATCCAAGTTTTCGAATAGGGGAAAATCCGGCTCCAGATATGAGCACGGGCGAGAAGGTCTTGGGCCTTTTGCGCATCTGGTGTGTCATAAAGGCGAAACAACGGCGTGCCGCCGAGGGATTTCCAGCCGAGGGAAGCGCAGATGCTGTCGATTTGCGCCGCCTCGCCTTTAAGGCGGGCGGTGGTGGTCTTGGCCCAAGCGGCGTCTTGCAGGGCAAGGGTTGCCACCTCGATCGCAGGGCCGCAGACGGGCCAAGGGCCAGACAGGTCAGACAGGCGGGCCATGTCGGCGGCTGATCCCAAGGCAAAACCCAAGCGCAACCCCGCCAAGCCGTAAAACTTGCCGAAAGAGCGCATCACCAACAGCCCCTCCTGCCCAGCATCCGCGACCAAGGATTGGGCAGGCATCGGGTCGGCAAAGCTTTCGTCCACCACCAACAGCCCGACATCACCGACCAAATCCAACAGCGCCTTGCGCGTCCAATGCCGACCGTCGGGGTTGTTGGGGTTCACCACAACCGCGATGTCGGCCCCGCGCAAAGCGCCCAGATCGCCCACCTCTTCCACCTGCCACCCACAAGCGCGCAAGGTGGCGGCGTGTTCGTTATAGGTCGGCCCCACCACGCGGGCCAAGCCCGTGGGCCGCAGATGTGGCACCAGTTGAATGGCCGCCTGCGCACCTGAGAGGGCCATCATCGGGGCCGATGTGCCATAGGCAACGGCGGCAGCCTTAAGCAACGCGGCCATCGCCGCTTGGGTTGGCAGGGTGGCAAAGGCTGCGGGAGAAATTGCAGGCATGGGATAAGGCACGCGGTTGATGCCTGTCGACAAATCAATCCAATCGTCGCCGCCATAGGTCGCGCGGGCCTGTTCTAAGTTGCCGCCATGGTCGCGGGGGGCAAGGATCATAGGGCTAACCCCGCCAAAATCGCGCTTAAGGCCAGCATCGCCAGAACAAAAAGCCGCAGGCCCTGTTGCATCTCGGCAGCCCCCGGATCGCGGCCTGTGGAGTTAACCCAAGGCTCTTGCGTCACCTCGCCGTCATACACGCGCGGGCCTGACAGCCTGATCCCCAAGGCTCCGGCCAAGGCGGCCTCTGGCCAGCCCGCATTGGGCGAGCGGTGATGGCCCGCATCGGCCCAAGTCACAGCCAGCGCCCTGCGCCAGTGGCGGCCTGAGACGATGACAATCAGCAAAGCCGTCAGACGGGCGGGCACTAGGTTGACCAGATCATCCAACCGCGCCGCAGCCCAGCCAAAGGCTTTGTGGCGCGGGCTAAGATGGCCGATCATCGAATCCATCGTGTTGATGGCCTTATAGGCGGCAATCCCCGGCAGGCCAAAGACCAACCCCCAAAATACCGGCGCCACCACCCCATCCGAGGTGCTTTCCGCTAAGCTTTCCAAGCCCGCCCGTGCGACACCGCTGCCATCCAGCGTGGCGGGATCACGCCCGACAATCATCGCCCCCGCAGCCCTCGCGCCCGCCAAATCCCCATGCGCCAAGGGCCGCATCACCCGTGCAACATGGTCATAAAGCGAGCGGGTGGCCACCAAGGGCCAAGCCAGAAGCCCCGTCATACAGGCCCCCAAAGCCCCTTTTGGCAACCATGACACGACAGTCTCGGCCAAACCCCAAGCCAGACCAGTAACCCCAAGGCAAACCAAAACCCCCATGGCACGCCGCCACCAGAACGGATGCACCTCATGGTTCAACCGCTGATCCGCCACCTTGATCAGCGCCCCCGCCCAAGTGACCGGATGGCCAATGCGCCGATATAGCCCGTCCGGCCAGCCCAAAGCCCCCTCAATGGCCAACGCGACCAGCATCGATCCTGCAAACATCAAAGCCCCCCGCAGCCAAACTGGGTGATCCGCGAAAATCCCGCGGCGCGCAAGTCTGTGCGCGCTTGGTGCGGCACGGTATGGGGCGCAAAGATCAAGCCACGCGCAGCACCGGTGTGGGCAATGCAAAACCCCAAAGCCCCGTGATGGCAGGCCAAGGCTTCGGTGGGGTCATTCTTTGGGCCCCGCAATGCCAAGGTCCGGCGGGCAGAGCGGCTGGCAAGGTCAGCCATCGCCGCCAAATCAGACCCGGGCCAAGCCCCGATCAAATCGCTAATATCTGGAAAATCTTGGTCTTTGGGATCGGTGCGTTGTCCTTGCCCCCAAAAGCCGCCCAAAACCTCAAACCGCGGTAAAGGTGGCAAATCGGCCAGCGCCACCCCATGCCGTGACGCCCAAAGCACACGTTCGGGCCGAACGCGCAGCAAAGGGTCCGAAGCCCCCTCAGCCGCCAAAACCGCGGCTTCCAACCCCGAATCTCTGTCTGCCCCCGCCGCCAAGGCCAAAGACAACAAGGCAGCGGTCGAAGCCCCTGCCCCACCGCCCAGCGGCATGGACAGATTTAGGGTGAACAAACCCTGCACCGGCAGGGTTAACCTGTGCAGCAACCGGCGCAGAACATCACGCGACACGGCCTGCTGTACTTGGTAAAGGCCAAATCCCCGACTGGGCGTCATATTCGCATCAACCCAAAGCGCCGGACATGGCAAAGTCACCAAAGCCACTGGTCCAGATGCCCCGATCCTGCCCTGCAACAACTCACCAAAATGTCCGTAAACCCGTGCCATTTTGCCCCCTCACGTGCGGGCAGATGTGCCAAGGGTGACAGGCAGACACAAGGGCTGTTCATCGGATGGTTTTAAATGACGCGCAGATAGGGGCGAAACAATAAGCCTACTGCAGGCAAACCCTTGGGCAGGTATCAATTTTTTCAAGAATTTGGTGCACCCAGCACGTTTCGAACGTGCGACCTTTGCCTTCGGAGGGCAACGCTCTATCGAGCTGAGCTATGGGTGCTTCGGATGTAGCTATAGCCCGATGCGCCAAAGGCTGCAATCCGAACGCGGTTGGCTGCGATAAGGCCCAACCGTAAACACAGGAATACCTTATGCGGCCACAAGATTTCAAAGGTAAGCCATCGTGCGATTGGCAGATGTAAGCCCACGGTAAAAACTTTTGCCCCCACACTTTCCGGCAAAACCGCCCCATTGGTCAAGCCCTTGACTCTGTTGCAGATGTAACCCTAACCTCACCTAACGATAGCTTAAAATTATACAGGATTGTTGCCCCCATGACCAACGCATTTTATGCAATCGTTTTGGCAACCACGCTAACGCTCGCGTCAAGCGGGGCAAAGGCGGCTGTTACAGTGACCTGCGCCGGTGGCAAACAACTGTCCAAGGCAATGGCCACCGCGATGACCACTGCCAAGCCCGGAGCCTCTCTGGAATTTCGGGTGACAGGGAATTGCGTGGATGATGTGGTCCTGCCCCTTGGGGTTCAGATTTATCTCATCGGCGTCGGCAGCGCAGCAACCGGCGGTTACGGGGCGTCATTGGAACCGGCAACAACCTCTGCCAGTGCGCTTTTGCTGCGCGGGGGGTGGGCGTCAGTCGATAACTTTTACATCATAGGAAAATCGGGGACGACAGCCGATGATGCCGTAGAGGTGAACAGTTCCGGCTTTATGCGAATTAAGAATAGTAAGGTGGTTGCGAATGGCGCGTCGCAGGCTGTTGGCTCATGGTCCAGCGCGTTAGCAATAACCAACTCTGTGATCACAGGGGATAAAGAAAGTGCCGTGATGGTTGCAACAAATGGTTATCTGACGATTTCTGCCGATGATGGCAAGTCGACCAACATTACATACACCGGGTCGCAATATGGTCAGGCGATTGGCTGCTATGCAGGCACAATCAGCGGCTGGACCACCGGCTCGGGAACAATCACCATTGGACCATCGACCAGTACAGGGATCGGCGCGCGCGGTTGTCAGGCGCAAATTGGACTTGGGTCGACAAAAGGGTCCGTGCGGATTACGCAAACCAAAGTTGGGGTCATAGCGAAAGGTGGCGATATCATAAACCTTGCTGGCGTTGCGCTTTCAAGCAACTCAGATGTCGCCGTGGAGGTCAGCGCAGGTACTGTCGAATTGGATAACACCACCATCAGCAAACCGTCTGCAGCAGCCATAGGCCTTTCGGCCCGTCGCGGCGGTGTTATCTATTTCAACAATATCTACGGCACCAACAGCGTATCGTGGACAGGATCGAACACCAATTTCTACAATTGTCGCCAAGGCGGGCATATCTATGGCGCATCTGGAAATCCGACAGGCGGCGCTGCAAGTTCTGGCTGCCTTGAAACGTCCGATATCATTCTGAAGTGAGGCAGGCAATAAATCGCCCGCCGCTGCTAGGTTTCAAAAGCATGGCCGTCCAGTCGCACCGTATCACATTTCCCCAAGCGGCCATCCTGACATAGTAGTCATAGTCCATAGTCTACAATCAGGAAATCTGGTGCACCCAGCACGATTCGAACGTGCGACCTTTGCCTTCGGAGGGCAACGCTCTATCCAGCTGAGCTATGGGTGCTTCAAGACTGTGTATAGCCCGCCGCGCTTATGGCTGCAATCTGAAACAGGCGGGCGTTTGGTGGTTAGGCGAACAGATCGTGGCAAAGCTCTAGGGCCGAGATCAGCACGTCAACCTCCTCGGTCGTATTATAAAGCCCAAATGAGGCGCGGCAGGTGGCTGTTACCCCCAGATGCGCCATCAGGGGCATGGCGCAATGGCTGCCCGCCCGCACCGCCACGCCGCGTTTGTCCAACACGGTGGAAATGTCATGGGCATGGGCTGCGCCGTCTAGGGTAAACGAAAAGATAGCCCCTTTCGTTGGGGAATCGCCCTGCACCGTCAGCCAGTTCAAGCCTGCAAGCTTGGCGCGGGCGTAATCGCGCAACGATCGTTCGTGCGCTGCGATATTGGCCATGCCAAGGCCCGTCATATAATCCAGCGCCACCCCAAGGCCGATTTGTTGCACAATCCCCGGTGTGCCGGCTTCAAATTTCATCGGCGGATCGTTCCACGTCACACCATCACGCGACACTTCGCGGATCATCTCGCCGCCGCCCATAAAGGGACGCATTTCAGCTTGGCGGGCGGCCTTGATATAGATGGCCCCCGACCCGCTGGGCCCATACAGCTTGTGGCCGGTGATGGCGTAAAAATCGCAGCCGAGGGCTTTGACATCTACCGCCATATGCACCGCCGCTTGGCTGCCATCGACCAGAACCGGCACGCCTTTGGCCTGCGCGCCTGCACAGATCGCGGCCACATCGACGACCGATCCCAGCACGTTGGACATATGCGTCACAGCGACAAGCTTGGTACGCGGGCTGATCGCATCAATCACGGCCTGCGGGTCAAGATCGCCGTTGGCGTCACATTCCACCCATTTCAGCACCACGCCTTGACGTTCGCGCAACAGGTGCCACGGCACAATATTGGCGTGATGTTCTAGGATCGACAGAACAATCTCGTCCCCCGCCTTCAGGCGCGGGGCAGCCCAAGCGTAAGACACCAAATTGATGCCTTCGGTGGCACCGCTGGTGAAGATGATCTCGTCCTCTGCCCCATTCAAAAACCGCGCAATCTTGCCGCGCACAGCTTCATAGCGGTCGGTGGCAAGGTTGGACAGGTAGTGTAAGCCACGGTGCACATTGGCATATTCGTGGCAATAGGCATGGGTGACCGCGTCTATCACCACCTGCGGCTTTTGCGCTGAGGCCCCGTTGTCAAGGTAAACCAAAGGCTTGCCGTTCACCTGCCGCTGCAAAATCGGAAAGTCGGCGCGGATGTGGGTGACGTCATACATTAGGCACCGGTAAGATGAACATAAGCGCGATAGAGGCCAGGATCAGCACGGCAAAAGCCGTACCCAGAATGGCAAAGAAGGTTTTGGTCAGCGACACAAATCCATTCAGCGCCGCCGTGAAATGCGTGAGCAAATAGAAAAATGCAAAGACAGAAAGCAGGCCAATCGGCAACGCCATAATCGGCAACACCAACAGCACCACCACCTCTGCGGTTTGCAGCAAGATCAATACCATTTCCAGCCACGCCACCAAAGACAGGCTTTGCGCAAAGCTGCCCTTGCCACCAAACATCTGGCCCACGCGCCACATCAAGGCGGCACCCACAAGCATCAGGCCAAACTGGCTGAGCGCCAACATGAAAGGCCGATCAAACAGCCCCTGCATGGCGACATCTTGCACCGGCCCCATAAAAACCTGCATCAGTGCCGTCAAAAGCGTGGCGCAGACAGCGGTCAGGGCCAAAGCCATCACCCCTTGCCCCGCCGATAGGCCCAGACCCATAACATAGCGTGCTGCGCCTGCGGGGTTCAGCATCGTATCGCGCGCGGCGCGCAGCACTGTTGGGGGGGATAGGTTCATTGGCCCTCGACCTCGCGCAGCATGACAGAATAAAAGATGAGAAAGACTGCAAGGGTCAGAAAGCCAAGAACCGTTACACCTAGAGTGTTTTGAATTAATGCCCGCGCAAGACCGCAAACAAGCATCGCCGGCGTGGTACAAATCAGCGCCCAAAACAAAGCAAGTCGGCCGTCATAAAAACTGCCAGTTCCCCCCATCAGGCGCGCAACCAAGTGGCCCAAGGCCGCCAAGGAGTAAAGAATTGGAACCGCGATAACAGCGCCATAAACTGCACCTAAAAGCCGTGGCGCAACTGGACCGTGTTCAAGTGCAGCTTGCCTTGCCAGCAAGGGAGCCGCCGAAACAATTGCCATCAGCAGAAAAACAAACAAAAACGTAAAGACAAACGGCTCTGATCGTCCCGCGCCGCGCAACCGGCGTACCACGCGGCGCGGGCTGTGCCAGCTTTCCACAATGTCAGAGGTTAAGGCCATCAGCTTTCATGCCTTGCAAGCCACGTTTCCAACTGGGCGCGAATGTCTTCAGCGATGACCTCATCTTCGATCTCGGCGATGGTGTCGGCCAGAAAGGCCAAGATCAACAGGCTTTGCGCCGCCCGCAGCGGCACCCCGCGCGAACGCAGGTAAAACAGTGCCCCATCGTCAATAGCGCCCGAGGTTGACCCGTGGCTGCACTTAACATCGTCGGCATAGATCTCAAGCTCTGGCTTGGCCAGGAACTGGCTGTCGTCATCCAGCAAAAGGGCTTGGCTGATCTGATACCCATCGGTCTTTTGCGCGCCCTTTTTGACCAAGATCTTACCCTGAAACACACCAACCGCCCCGTGTTTGAGCACTTTTTTAAATACCTGACGGCTTTCGCACCGCTCGGCCGCGTGGGTGACAAAGACGGTGTCGTCGTGATGAAACGCCCCGTCGCCCATGGCAGCGCCCGCGATATGGGCCTTGGCGTCATGGCCTGCAAAAGTGATCACGGCCTCGTTGCGCGTCAGCGCGCCATCGGCGGTGAGGGTGAAAGATTTAAACAGCGCCTCTGCCGCAAGATGGGCGAAAATATGGGTGACGGCGTGGCGGGCCAGATCGCGGCCTTGGGCGCGGATGTGGTGAAAGCGGGCCGAGGGGGCAAGATCAACCTCTAGGACGTGATTGAAACGTGACGCCGCAGGGCCTTGTTCCAAAAGGGTCAATTCGGCCCCCGCCTCTAGCTTGACCACATGGTGCAACACGACATCCGAGGTTTCATTTCGCCGCAGATAAATCACCGACAAAGGCTTGGCAGCCTTGCCCGTCACATGGATCAGCAAACCATCGCTGGCATAGGCCGTATTTAGGGCGGCCCAAGGGCGGGCAATCGGGCTTTGCCCCGCAGCCTCTAGGGCGCCATAAGACGCTTGCGCCCAATGGCCCTGAGGGGCCGTGGCAAGACGGCTTAGGCTGACGCCGGCAAGCGTTAAATCATCCGAAGACGCGGCGTCAAACACACCATCAACAAAAACAAGTTTGACAGCATCTAGCCCCGCAAACAGCGCAGCACCGTTATCGCCCACTGCTGCAGGCATAGCTTTTGCCGCGTTAAAGGCCGATGGATTGGTATAGTGCCAATATTCATCGCGCCTGCCCGGCAGGCCCATGGCCGACAGCCGCGCCAAGGCGGCATCGCGCGCTACGGCCATGCCAGTTGGAGGGGTGCCCCCGCCCAAGCGCTGCGCCAGCGCTTCAGCCTTGACCGATACAGCCCCCATCACTGAACCTCTGCCAACAAGTCCGCATAGCCGTTGTTTTCAACTTCCAGCGCCAGCTCTGGCCCGCCGGTTTTGATAATGCGGCCTGCCGCCATGATATGCACGACATCGGGTTTGATATGGTCCAGCAGGCGCTGGTAATGCGTGATCACCAAGAAACTGCGACCGGCCGAGCGGAGCGCGTTGACCCCTTCAGACACCAGCTTCATCGCATCCACATCCAACCCGGAATCGGTTTCATCCAAGATGCACATCTTGGGTTCCAGCATGGCCATCTG